>NZ_QETG01000004.1:0-141896 GCF_003105055.1 Acinetobacter sp. AM
AGTTGAAAATGCCTTTGCGAGGTTAAAACATTTTCGAGCGATTGCAACCCGATTTGATAAGCTGGCACGAAATTATCAGTCTATGATTTACATTGCTTGTATGTTCATTTGGTGTAAAGCCAAATAAGGACACGCCCTAGAGTTTCCTAATGCATGTTCATAATAATTAATGATGGGGCTGTGCATCATTTGGCTAGATTCAATATTGTGGCATTGAAAATGTTCGAGTAATTTTTCAGCTTGTTTTATTTCTTTGCTGGTGCCGAAAGCACAACCTGTGAACAGCAGGGCGCAAGCAATGAAGGAAAGGCGTAACATGAGGAATTGTGCTTTATAAAAGTGCTCAGCATTCTACGTGTCAATCAAATGATATAAAATCTTTTTAATGTATAGATTTGATTCTTTGCCCGTAAAGTAAACAGTGGTGCGGTAAAACCAAAAAAGAAAAATTCAAATAATCGTTTTTGAATGGTCAGTAGAATTCTAAAGCAGTAAGATAGTGCAGAATCAATTGCTGGTCCAAATCATGAAAATTGTGGCTGATGAAAATCTTGCTTTTACTGATTATTTTTTTGCAGAATTTGGTGCAATCCAACATGTCCCAGGTCGCAATTTAAGTCATTCTGATGTTGTCGATGCTGATGCACTCTTGGTTCGTTCTGTAACTAAGGTTAATTCAACATTACTACAAAATACAGCACTTCGTTATGTGGGTAGTGCTACGATTGGTACGGATCATCTAGATATTCAAGCTTTAAATGCTGCGGGTATTCCGTGGTCGAATGCTGCGGGCTGTAATGCTCAAGCGGTTGCGGAATATGTGATTACTGCTCTTTTACATTTAAAACCTGAACTGATTTCTGCCGAGCAGAACTTTTGCTTGGGGATAGTTGGATTAGGTAATGTCGGTTCTCGTTTAGCAACTATGGCGCAGCTATTGGGCTGGCAGGTGATTGCCTATGATCCTTTTGTGCAAAGAGATCATGTCACGCAAGTGGATTTTACACAGTTATTACAACAAGCCGATGCAATTTCAATTCATGTGCCTTTGACCAAAGCAGGTCAACATCCAACTTATCATTTATTTAATGCGACAACTTTGGCTCAAATGAAGCCAAATGCCATATTGATTAATTCGGCACGTGGACCTGTGATTGCGGAAGCTGATTTAATGCAAGATATTCGAAACACCAATCGTACTGTGGTATTGGATGTCTTTGAGCATGAGCCAGAAATTTCATCTGAACTATTAGAGCTTTTGGCGTTGGCGACACCACATATCGCAGGTTATAGCTTAGAAGGCAAGGCACGTGGTACTCAGATGATTTATGAGGCATTTTGTCAGGTCTTTGCTCAAGCTGCGACAAAACGGTTTGAAACTCAACTTCCAAGTTGTGAGCAATATTTTGCCCAAGCTGATTTTAAAACCGTGCTGACTCAATATTTAAACCAGATTTATGATATTGCTCAAGATGATGCCAATTTAAGAGCATGTGTAAAGCAAGGCAAAGTCGAACAACAAGCCTTTGATATTTTAAGAAAGAACTATCCGCTACGACGTGAGTGGGCAGCACATGGAGGTCCACAGGCGTGAGTCAAGTTCATTATCAACCGACTTGTGATTTAGCGGCAATGCAAGCGCGTGCCAAAATGTATGCACAAATTCGACAGTTTTTTGCTGAACGTCAAGTTTTAGAAGTTGAAACTCCAATTTTATCGCAAGCTGGTGTAACCGATGTGCACTTAGCTTCGGTGCAGGCACAGCGCCATGTACAAGGTAAACTTGCAACACATTATTTGCAGACTTCACCAGAATTTGCCATGAAACGTTTATTGGCAAGTGGCAGCGGACCAATTTATCAAATTTGTAAGGTTTTCCGTGACGATGAGCATGGGCGTAAGCACAACAGTGAATTTAGTATGCTGGAGTGGTATCGTCCGCATTTTAGTTTGAAAGACTTAATGTTCGAAGTTGCCGATTTACTAAATGTGACTTTGGCGCAGCGTTTTGGCGAAATCCGTCCGACCATTTTAAGTTATAAACATGCGTTTATGGACCGTTTGGAGTTAAATCCTTTACAGGCTAGCTTGAAAGAACTGAAAGATTGTTGTCAGCGCGTCGGTTTAAATCTGGATTTGGGTGATGATCGACTGGGATATATTGATTTACTGTTTTCACATTTTGTAGAACCTAGCTTAGGTTTTGACACCGCTGTATTTTTGACAGATTTCCCACCTGAGTTAGCATCTTTGGCAAAAACCAAACATGATGAAGATGGTGAATTGGTTGCAGCACGTTTTGAACTGTATATCGAAGGTTTGGAATTGGCGAATGCTTATGATGAATTGATTGATGCAGATGTATTGCGTCAACGTTTTGAGGCAGATAATCAAGAGCGTAAGCAGTTAGGTTTGCATGTCATGCCTATTGACGAATATCTATTAGCTGCTTTGCCGAATATGTCAGAATGTGCAGGGATTGCTTTAGGCTTAGATCGTTTATTGATGGTGGCGACTGAAAAAATGCGCTTGGAGCAGGTGATTACTTTTCCAGCACAGATTGCATAATCATAAATAACTGGAAGATTCAAAGCCCCTGATTGATTGAGATCAAGGGCTTTTGATTATTCTGGCTTATTTGTCGCTGCATGCTGTGATTTATAAGCTTCCAAAGCCTGAATACGACGTTGAATCAACATTTCACCGATTTCAGAGCCTTGAACATTCTCAGGTAAATCTTGTGCTTTAATTGTACGCACAATTTCCATCGCATCACGCATATAGGTGGCTTGAGGATACTCACGATCTTCTAGTCCAAGACGTCCGCGTGCATCACACTCACAGGCTTGTATGAAAGCTTCCACCCGTTCTGGACGGCGTAGTACATCAAGACGTTGTAGTAGGCGCCAGAGTGTTCCAGGCTTTAAAGCAAAAGCTTGATGGCACTTTAAGTGTTCTTTGCAGACGGCTAAGGCCAATTGTTTGGTTTGAGTCGGTACTTTTAATCGATCACAGACTTGAGCTACGGGTTGAATCCCACGCTCTTCATGCATGATATGCCGAGGTAATTCATGCTCAGGGGTGAGGGCTTTACCCAAATCATGCACCAAAACAGCAAAGCGTACATCCAGTGAATAATTGGCTTTACAGGCTTGATGGAGAGACATGAGTGTATGAACACCACAGTCAATTTCGGGATGATACTCAGGGCGCTGTGGAATGCCAAAGAGTGCATCAATTTCAGGAAATAAAACTTTTAAAGCACCACACGCGTGCAGAACTTCAAAATAGATGTCTGCATGCGGTTCCATGAGTGCACGAGAAGTTTCCTTCCAGACACGTTCTGGTGTTAAGGCATTCAGTTCGCCTGATTCCGCCAATTCCCGCATTAAGTCTAAGGTTTCAGCGGCTATGCTAAAACCTAAAGGTTTATAACGCGCAGCAAAACGAGCCACACGCAATACGCGAAGCGGATCTTCAACAAAGGCATGGGAGACATGGCGGAGTATTTTATTGGCTAAATCTTGTTGACCTTGATAGGGATCATAGATTTTCCCAGCTTCGTCCATGGCTATCGCATTAATAGTTAAATCGCGGCGAATTAAATCATCTTCAAGGGTCACGCTAACATCGGTAAAGAACTCAAAACCATGATAACCCTGTCCTGACTTACGCTCAGTACGGGCTAAAGCATATTCTTCTTTTGATTCTGGGTGTAGAAAAACGGGAAAATCTTTGCCTACAGGCTGATAGCCAAGTGCCAGTAATTGCTCTGGAGTAGCGCCAACAACAACATAATCTTTTTCGTGATAGGGGTGTCCGAGTAAGTGATCTCGTACTGCACCGCCTACTAAATAAACTTGCATGAAAAAACCTCTATTCTTCAAGCAATCATGCTACAGAATAGAGGTTTTCTCAAGTCAATAACTTGAGCTTTTCACTAAAGATTAAAGTGCTTCAGTTTCAGCTTGCTGAATTTCAGCCACAGTTAATGCTGTCATGTTTACTAAACGACGTGTTGTAGTCGTTGGGGTAAGAATATGAACAGGTTTTGCTGCACCTAATAAAATAGGACCAATAGTAACGTTGTTACCAGAAGTTGATTTCAAGAGGTTGAATGAAATGTTAGCAGCATCTAAGTTCGGCATAATTAACAAGTTCGCAGAACCTTTGAAACGTGAGTTCGGGAAGGCAAAATGACGAATGGTTTCGTCCATTGCTGCATCACCGTGCATTTCACCTTCAACTTCAAGTTCAGGTGCAATTTCACTCAAGATTTCAAATACTTTACGCATTTTTTGTGCACTTGGATCATTTTGATCTGAACCAAAACTAGAATGCGAAAGTAGAGCAACACGTGGAGTAATACCAAAACGACGCACTTCTTCAGCCGCTAAAATGGTCATTTCAGCCAACTGTTCAGCTGTTGGATTCGTATTTACATAAGTATCCGCAATGAACAAGTTACGATCTTCAAGCATTAATGCATTGAGGGTAAAGAAGTTGGTACGACCTTCTTTCAAACCAATCACATTTTTAACGAAGTCTAAGTGAATGTCATAGCTTGAATAAGTACCACACAACATACCATCCGCTAGACCATGTTTAACCAACATACCTGCGATTAATGTAGAACGACGACGCGCTTCACGATGTGCGTATTCAGGTGTTACCCCTTTACGTTGCATGATGTCGTAATAGTCTTCAGCAAATTTTTCGTAGTTCGGGTTTTGCTCTTGGTCAACAATTTCAATGTTTACGCCATGTTCTAAGCGTAGACCTAATTTTTTAATGTTGGCTTCGATCACCGCAGTACGACCCACCAAAATTGGTTTCGCCATACCTTCATCTACAGCAATTTGTACAGCACGTAATACGCGGAGGTCTTCACCTTCTGCATAAGCAATACGTTTAGGATCTGTTTTTGCTTGAGCGAAAATCGGTTTCATAATGAATGCAGAGTTATAAACAAACTCAGACAAACGTTGGCGATATGCCGAGAAATCTTCGATTGGACGTGTTGCAACACCAGAATCCATAGCTGCTTGTGCAACTGCTGGTGCAATTTCAAGGATTAAACGTTGATCAAGTGGGCGTGGAATTAAATAGTCACGACCAAAAGATGCAGATTTTTCACCATAAGTTGCAGCATCTGCTTCAATGTGTGCCATACGTGCAATGGCGTATACGCAAGCAATTTTCATTTCTTCGTTAATGGTTGTTGCACCCACATCAAGTGCACCACGGAAGATATATGGGAAGCAAAGTGCATTGTTCACTTGGTTCGGATAGTCTGAACGACCTGTTGCCATGATCACGTCATCACGAACTTCATGTGCATGTTCAGGTAAAATTTCTGGATCTGGGTTAGCAAGGGCAAAAATAATAGGATCTTTTGCCATGACCTTAACCATTTCTTTGGTTAAGATACCTGCTGCTGAAAGACCAAGGAACATGTCAGCATCTGCAATCACGTCAGCCAGTTGTGTGCCTTCAATGTCTTGTACATAGCGTTTTTTAGAGTCATCTAGACCTTCGCGCTGAGTCGTGAGTAGACCACGTGAGTCAGCGACGATAATGTTTTCTTTCTTTGCACCAATTGCGCAAAGTAAGTCTAAACATGAAAGGGCCGCAGCACCTGCACCCGAAGCGACAATTTTGATTTCTTCAATTTTCTTGCCATTTAACTGAAGTGCATTCAGTAAAGCAGCACCCACAATGATTGAAGTACCGTGTTGGTCATCATGGAACACAGGAATATTCATGCGTTCACGAAGTTTACGCTCAATGTAAAAACATTCTGGCGCTTTAATATCTTCGAGGTTAATCCCGCCAAAAGTCGGTTCTAACGCTGCAACAATATCAACGATTTTGTCTGGATCATTTTCAGCGATTTCGATGTCGAAGACATCAACACCAGCAAATTTTTTGAACAGGACGCCTTTACCTTCCATTACTGGTTTTGACGCTAATGGACCGATGTTACCTAGTCCAAGTACTGCGGTACCATTAGTGATAACGGCAACAAGGTTACCACGTGCAGTATATAGGGCGGCAGTTGAAGGGTCGCGTTCAATCTCTAAACAAGGCGCAGCCACACCTGGGGAGTAAGCAAGTGCTAAGTCATGTTGGTTGACCAGCTGCTTGCTAGGTGTAACACTGATTTTACCTGGGGTTGGAAACTCGTGATAATACAAAGCTTGCTGTTTTAATGATTGATCGTCCATCTGAATCTCGTTTGTTACTGAGTGGTCCAGCTTATGCTGGTGGTTTTGCTGAATTTGCTCGAATATACCATTACTTGTCTTTTAAGCCCAGTCGAACACGCTTCTTTTTTACACAAACTTAGACCTCAAGCCTATTGACTTAGACTAAGAAGGGATAAGTTTATGTAATTGCAAGTATTCGGTGGCATTTTTTTCAGAGAGCGGTTTAGAAAAAAGATAACCTTGGGCAATGTCGCATTGTAGTTTTTCGAGATAGCAGAGCTGCTGTTCAGTTTCAATTCCTTCTGCGACGACTGTTAATCCCATTGCTTTACCCATGGCAACCATGGCACTAATAATGGCATCTTGTTTGCCATCTCCAATGTTGGCGATGAAGGCGCGATCTATTTTTAGAATGTCAATTGGGAAATCTGCGAGATAAGCAAGAGATGAATAGCCTGTACCAAAATCGTCTAAGGCAATATTAATATGGCGTTGCTTAATTTGATCCAATAATATTTTGACCGTTTTTGAGTTTTCAATCAGGGAAGATTCAGTAATTTCAAGTTCTAAACTTTCACCAGAAATTTGATACGTTGCAATGGCTTCATCTAAATCGGAGAGAAGTTGTCCACGTTGTAATTGTTGAGCAACGACATTGACAGATACGCAAATATTTTTAAAACCAATCGAATTCCAATAGCTAATTTGCTTAGCTGTTTTACGAATGACAATTCTTCCAATATCTGAAATTAAGCTGGTTTTTTCTGCCATTGGAATAAAGAGTGCAGGAGGAATAATGCCTTTGGTTGGATGATTCCAGCGAACCAAAGCTTCAAAACCGTAAACATGTTGATCTTTAAAGTCGATTTTAGGTTGGTAATAAACAACCAGCTCATCATTACGAATAGCTTGGCGTAAGTCACGTTCTAAATAAATGCCTTGTTCAAGCAAAGCGGTGTTATCACTCGAGTAATATTTCATGGTATGCCCCCCCAAACGCTTGGCTTCAGTTAAGGCTTGTTCGGCACAATTATTTAAATAATCGAGTTGTCGACCATGTTCAGGGTAGAAGGAGATCCCCATGGAAACCGTAATAATATGATCCTGTCCAAAAATATCAAATGGTTCAGCAAAAGCGTCTTGAATACGCTCACAATGCTGTTGAATGGATGGGCGGATATGAGAAATCTCATACACAATCGCAAAGTCATCGCCATTTAAATGTGCCAGGAACAACGCATCTGTATTGGTTAAGCGTAAACGTTGAGCGACTTGTCTTAACAGTTCATCACCACCATTATTGCTTAAATATTCATTGAGTGGTCGGAATCGGTCAATATTGAGTCGAATCACAGCGAGTTGTTGAATGGAATCTTGATGCGATACTAAATATTGATGTAGTTGATAATTATAGTAAAAACGGTTTGGCAAGTCCGTTAACGTGTCATAATTTTCAAGATAAGATAAACGTTGTTCTTGAAGTTTACGTTCTGTCAGATCGGAAACAATCCCAATATAGTTGATGACACGATTATGTTCATCGTGTATCGCATTAATATGTAGCCAAAACGTCAGCTCTTTGCCTGTACTGAATTTTTCAGTGAGTTCACCGTCATATTCACCTGTGCGTGCTAATTGTTCTAAAATAGCCTGATGGTTTTGTTGCTGTACGGATTTAAGGTTTGAGGTGATTGCGAAAAGATGCTGTCCTAAGCAGAGGTCTTTATTAAAGCCTGTGATCTTTTCATAAAAAGGATTTACATTGACATAATGCAAATGTTTATCGAGGATAAAAATACCCTCAGCCGCTTGTTCTAAGACACTTGCAGCCAGTTTTAGACGTTCTTGGTCGGTGCGTTCCTGATGAATGTCGCGTTGTATGCCAACCATGCGCAAAGGCTTTTTATTGGTTGGATCTCGTTCAATCACACGTCCAATATCGTGTACCCAACTCCACTCACCATTGGATTGCTGTACACGATAGGTGGCTTCATAGCGATCAGTCTCGGCACGAAGATGCTGTTTTAATGCTGCTTTGAAGCAGAATAAATCATCTGGATGAATGATGTTTTGTAGCTGAATACTGTGTTCTTTTGAATGTTTACGTTTTTTCTGTTGTTGGTAGTTACTGACAGATATATGACGTTCTTTAATATTCCAGTCCCAAGGTTTTAAACCTGCAATTTCATGTGCAAGATCCAAGTTTTGTTGCTGGTTTTCTAGATTACGATTCATTTGCTCAATATCAAAAGTACGTTCTTTAATTTTGTGCTCTAATTGCTGGTTATTTTGCTGTAGTTGTAATTCAATTTCTTTGGATTTGTTCATTTCATTTTGCAGTTGTTCACATAATTCTTCAGTCCGAGTCACTTGTTGCTCAGCATTTTTTATGAGTTGACCATTACGTAAATATAAAGCAGATAAGCGTTTATGGATTCGTACAGTAGAATTGGCACACAATAAAATGACGATAAGAACAAAGTTCACGGTTAGATGAAATAATTGGTTAATTTGGTCAGTAAGAATAAATTGAGATATAAAGTAAGGAATAATAGACGGAATGAAAATTAGACAAAAATAATCAAGGCGTTGGGTTAGGAAGGTAAGCGCTAATGTTTGAGTCACGATTAACAATAAGGCGGATAATGTTAAAGCATGAACAGGTTCAAAACTTGGATTGACCAGAGGTAAATAGTAATAAATAAGACTAATTCCAGTTGCAATGAGTATGCCGATACCTATGCAGAGAAATTGCACCCAGTGATGCGCTTGGGAAATAGAGTATTGTTCAAATTTAAATCGAGTTGCGGTCAGTAACCAAAAACTACCGACAAGGAGCTCTGTGAGCAAGAACCAAACATTGAAATAGATGGAAAAGTGGGAAAAGTTAAACTGATAAACACAATAAACATATAAAAAAATAATGAGAATACTGGCCAAAAATAATTGGATATGCCTTATGGAATTATGAATTTGCGCAGCACGTAACTGCGATCTAAGATTCGCATCTAAAAAATCGGGCATAATATTCATAACCTTATTTTTGTTTTGTTCTAGATACTGTAGAGGTTATACGTTCCATTCATCTGCTTAGTCGTTTAATAAAATCACAAAATATTGAATCAGTTTTAGATTAATCAGGTTATTCATAAATATCAATCTTATCCATCTGTATTTTCATCTTTTTAGAAAAACTATGGTCTAACATTGTAATTTAAGATGGATAATGCAACCACAGGGGCCGTTTCGGTACGTAATACTCGTTCACCGATACACCAGTTGACAAAACCTACATCATTTGCGGCTTGAATTTCTGCTTCACTCAAACCGCCTTCAGGCCCGATCAGCAGTGCGATATTTGGTTTGGCATTGTTCAAAGGATTTGTCTCATCCTTATTTGGTGCGAGCACAAGTTTCGTCTCTGGCAATTCAGACACAAGCCATTTCTCTAAACTGAGTGGTGCAAGGATTTTTGGCACAAGGTTCATGCCACATTGTTCGCATGCCGCGATGGCAATGCCTTGCCAATGATCAATCTTCTTTTGGTCGCGGTCATATTTCAAACGCATTTCACAACGTTCAGAGGTCAACAATTGAATTTCGGATACACCCAGTTCAACGGCTTTTTGAATCGCATAATCCATACGGTCACCTTTACTCATGACTTGACCAAGTAAAGTATGAATGGCTGGAGTACGATTGGTTGGGTTAAAAGCAGTGACCTGAACCGATGCTGACTTTTTGGCAACGTCACTTAAGGTCACTTCATATTCGCCGCCTTGCCCATTAAACAAAGTCGCTGTTTCACCGACTTGAGCGCGTAAAACTTTTACCCAGTGGTGAAACACTGTTTCAGTCAGTTCGACAGTGTGATCAACATTGAGTTCTGCTTCCATAAAAAAACGAGGCATTCGGTTTTACTCTCAAATAAGGTGAGTCTAGTTTAAATACTTATGCCAAACCGAGGTCTAGTACAAGCTGACGGGTAGGGTCAGTCGTGTTCATGGTGTAGAAGTGCAAACTTGGTGCACCACCAGCAATTAGGCGTTCGCAAAGTTTCACAATCACTTCATGACCAAATGCTTTAATGCTTGCCGTATCATCACCATAGGTTGCCAATTGCTTGCGAATCCAACGTGGAATCTCAGCGCCTGTACTATCTGCAAAGCGAATTAAGTTGCTGGCATTGGTAATCGGCATAATGCCCGGTGCAACTGGGATGTTCACACCTTCTTTTTGAATGCGATCGACAAAGTAGAAGTAGGCATCTGGATTAAAGAAGAACTGGGTTAAACCAGCGTTAGCACCTGCATTGGCTTTGTCGCAAAAACGTTGAATGTCTAAGTCAAAGCTTTCTGCTTGTGGATGCATTTCTGGATATGCAGCAACTTCAATATGGAAATGGTCACCAGAATGTTCACGAATAAAGCGGACCAAATCTGTTGCATAAGGTAATTCGCCTAGACCGACCTGACCTGAAGGTAGGTCACCACGTAGCGCCACAATACGATCAATGCCTTGTGCTTTATAAATGTCAAGTAATTCTGCAATACGAGCTTTGTCATCACCAATACAAGACAGGTGAGGGGCAACAGGTGTACCTTTGCCATTAAATTCAGCAATCGCTGCTAAGGTACGTTCACGGGTTGAACCGCCAGCACCGTAAGTAATTGAAAAGAACTCTGGATTTAAGCGTTGTAGTTCTTGGTGTACGACTTTCAGTTTTTCTGCACCCGCATCCGTTTTGGTCGGGAAAAACTCAAAAGAAATAGGAATGTGTTTAGACATGTTCAAATCCTTTTTTATAAATGCTTGTATTCTTTTACCCTCACCCTGACTCTCTCCCAGAGGGAGAGAGGAACCTCGCGGTATTTAATTCAGGGAAAAGCCCTCTCCTCTTAAGAGAGGATTTAGGAGAGGTGAAAAATTAGTATTTATAAGTATCCGATTTGAATGGGCCTTCAACTGCTACACCTAAGTAGTCTGCTTGTTCTTGAGTCAATTGAGTCAGAACACCACCAAAACCAGCAACCATTGCAGCAGCAACTTCTTCGTCTAATTTCTTAGGAATAAGTTCTACACGGATTTTCGCAGCTTTTTCAGCTTCAGGAAGATCTGCAAATTTCTCAGCGAACAAATGCATTTGACCCAATACTTGGTTAGCAAAAGAACCATCCATAATGCGTGATGGGTGACCTGTTGCATTACCAAGGTTAACCAAACGGCCTTCAGAAAGCAGGATTAGGTAGTTATTTTCATCTTCTGAACGGTAAACTTGGTGAACTTGTGGCTTCACTTCAACCCACTTGTAACCACGTAAGTAGTTTGTGTCGATTTCAGTGTCAAAGTGACCGATGTTACAAACAACAGCGCCTGCTTTTAATGAATCAAGCATTGCAGCGTCACATACGTGGTAGTTACCCGTTGTAGTTACGATTAGGTCAGTGTTTTGAAGAAGATCAGCATTTACGTCTTCTTTTTTACCTGTTTGTACGCCATTTTTGTATGGAGATACAACTTCGTAACCGTCCATGCATGCTTGCATAGCACAGATAGGATCAACTTCAGTTACACGTACAATCATACCTTCTTGGCGAAGAGATTGAGCAGAACCTTTACCTACGTCACCGTAACCGATTACAAGTGCACGACGGCCAGATAAAAGCATATCTGTACCACGTTTGATTGCATCGTTAAGTGAGTGACGGCAACCGTATTTGTTGTCGTTTTTAGATTTAGTAACAGAATCGTTTACGTTGATTGCAGGAACTTTTAAAGTGCCATCACGAAGCATTTCGTACAGACGTTGAACACCTGTTGTTGTTTCTTCTGTTACACCGTGAATTTTAGCAATGACTTCTGGATATTTTTCATGAACAAGTAGTGTTAAGTCACCACCATCATCCAAAATCATATTGGCATCCCAAGGTGTGCCATTGACATTGATTTGTTGTTCTAAACACCATACGTATTCTTCTTCTGTTTCGCCTTTCCAAGCAAATACAGGTACACCAGAAGCCGCAATTGCAGCAGCAGCGTGGTCTTGAGTAGAGAAGATGTTACAAGATGTCCAGCGAACTTCTGCGCCCAATTCAACCAATGTTTCAATGAGAACAGCAGTTTGAATGGTCATATGGATACAACCAAGGATTTTTGCGCCAGCAAGTGGTTTTGCAGCTGCATAACGCTTACGTAGACCCATCAAAGCTGGCATTTCTGCTTCAGCAAGTTTAATTTCTTTACGGCCGTAATCAGCAAGTGAAATATCAGCAACTTTGTAATCTGTAAATGAAGCAGTAACCGCGTTCATCTGGATCTCCTAGTTATTAAATAACAATAAAAATAGATTGGATCGTTATGTTCGCGGATGCCGTTGTTAATCAAAACCAGTATTTCACAGAAGTTTTGACCGAATCGTCGAGCCTAGCGATTTCACATTACTGTTTTTGAAAATCAGCCTGTGAAAAAGTCGCAGCACCCCTCGACGAGTTGCATATTGTACTTGGAAATTGTTTTAGTTCCAATCAGTAATTGGTTATTATTTGACTGATAAATGAGTACTTAGATAACTTAGTGATGAATAAAGAAATAAATTATAAAATAAAAAATTGGAGTGATATTTCGGCTGACTAGGTTAATGGCAGTGTAATCATTGGTAACGGTGCTGGTATAGCGCTTCATTCGAAATTTGTTTTTAAATCTTTAAAAGAAAAAGCTGAAAAATTACACTTTTCAATGAAGACATTTTAATGCTTTTCCAAGAATTTGATATCATCGACTTTGAGTTAATTCTTCGTTTAGTTGGGCATGCAAAATTGATTAATGAAAAATTGCGAATTGAAGAGAGTACGATCAATAAAGCCTATGAAAATATAAAAATGCATTGATTCAAGTTGTATGAGAAATACATTGTTCTAGAGATATCATTGCAGGTCAGTTCCCCCAACTTTATGAATTTACAAAATGTTTGAGCACCATTTTCTATGAAGTTTTGCTAGATTGAATAACGCAAAAAACTAATTTGGTGATTTACAGTTGGAGTGTGGGGGCAGGAAAAACATCTTATTGATTAAATATTCAAAGGAAAATCATTGGGTAAAGTAGCTATTTATACTTTTGATAAGAAACAAGAATAATGTCATCGCATTTCTATGCTTATCAACGATATAAACTCAGAAACAGAAATTAAAATTTTTTGATAGTCAAAGCTCAGGTTGTTGGAATAATCCTTGAGTTTAAATCTGTAAGCATTATCATCCGCCTCATATCATCTTGAGAGTGAACCTATGGCTTTAGAGATTCCTGATTCTTTACTGAATCTAGAAGCGAATTGTGGTGTATTTGCCGTTTGGATGTTGCTGCAACATCATGGTGTGCATGTCGACATGAATGAATTGATTAAGTTATGCCGACATGATCGTCAAGATGGTACCTTTACGATTGCACTAGCCGTTGCTTTAAAAAAGATCGGATTTAAGGTCACTTTCTCTACAGACCCCGACCCCAACATAGATAGAACTGAAAGACAAAGTTATGCCGAGGCGAAAGCTTTACGCATCCCAATTGAGCCTGCGTTGAGCTATACCGAAATTCAAGCCGCGATTCAAAATGGAAAAATGGTCATTGTGTACTATGACACTTTAGATGAAGTGGGCAACCAGTCCTTGGTGTATTCAATAGATGATCAGGAAATTTGTTTCTTTGATAATTTTGAACCAATGCCCGCATTAGTGTTTGAACAACAACGTCAAGTAGAAGGTATTTGCCGACAGGTTCTTATTATTGATGATCGTGAGGCGAAACTTCAATCAACTCTGTTGAACTAATTGCATCGAACTTTGGCTTTATTTATTTCATTAAGATGCCGAATAAATAAAGCCATATTGTTGAGTCGATTTGCAGATCAAGATTGAAGGGTAATATTGATCTGATTTTAAATTATCGGTTTACTAATAAAGTACTGAAGAACTAAAAAAACAGAAGAAGGAAGAATCAGATGAAATGGAGCTATGGTTTAGGGCTGTTGTGTATATGTGGTTTGGTGAATGCCAATGACAGTACAGGTTTTGTGGCAACAGGCGGTGTGCAATATCTGAAAAATCCTAAAATCTCCATGCAAAGTGAAGATTTGTTTGTGAGTAAAAAGCAGATCCGTGTGGATTATCAATTTAAGAATCTGACCAATCAAGACCTTCAAGAAACAGTGTTATTTCCTTTACCGCGTGTGGGAAGTTCGCGTGAAAGCGATTTTGCGAATACTGAACATTTGCTGCAAAGCTTTAAAGTACAAGCCAATGGCAAGAGTATTCAACCCCAACAGCATGTGCGGGCTTTTTTACCAACGTTGACCAAACAAGGTGAAATTAATTGGGAAGGTGATCCTGTTGATGTGACCGCTGCTTTAAAAAAATGTGGATTTACTGAACATGATTTGATGTATCCGTGGAGTATGCAGCAAGATATAAATTACAGTGGTCGGATGTTTGCCTGTAAAGAGCCTCAAGTGCAGCAGTTGTTAAAACCGTATCAAGCGGGCGATGAAATCTATTGGGAAGCGCAGGTTATTTATAGTTGGCAGCAAAATTTTAAAGCCAATAGTACTACGCGTATTCAGCATCAATATGCACCATTGGTGGGCGGTTCAGTGTCACTTTATCCAGAAGAAGATGAAAAAACCTACTGTATGGATAAGCACTTTAAAGCGGGACTCGCCAAAGCCAAGGCACAGCACGCGCCATATCAAGCATTGAGCTATATTTTAACGACAGGGGCTAACTGGGCTAAACCCATTGCAGATTTTAAACTGACCGTTGAGCGAGATGCAGGAGAGTTAGTTTCATTCTGTTGGGAGGGCAAAGTTGAAAAAATAAGCCCAATACGTTTTGAAATGCGGAAAAAGAATTTTCTACCAAAACGCGATTTAGACCTTATTTTTGTCCATATCCGTCAGTAAATTGATTGAATAAAAACAGAAACCCATTTTGGACGGGGTTTCTGCTGATTTTTTATTGTTCGCGTTTAGTTGGATTGTTGTGCTTTGCTGTTCCATTCATCTGCTTTGGCTTCATCAATTTCAACACCTAGACCATGTGCATAGATACAAGCTAAATCGCGCATGGCTTGTACGTCACCTAGTTCTGCGGCTTGTTGTACCAAGGCTACAGATTTGGCAACATCTTTTTCGACCACATCACCACGACGGTAAAAACCTGCAAGTTCTAAAATAGAAGCCGCATGTTTGACGCTACTGGCTTGCTTAAGCCAATGGTAGGCTTGTTCAAAATAATATTTGGCTTCTTTAGGATCTTCTTCTAAAAGGTCCTTTGCATAAACGGTATAACCTTCACCAAGCCAGTACATGGCTTCGACATTGCCATTTCCAGCAGCTTTCAGTGCCCATTCTTCAGCAAGTTCAATGTGTTGTTCATCTTCACTTTCCATGTATAAAGTGGCAACTTCGAACTGTGCTGCTGCATTTCCGGCAATTGCACGATTAATCAGTTCTGCTGAAATAGAAGGAAGCTGAGACATAGAAATTCCAAAGGCAGTCAATTAAAAAAGCCAATCTGATGATTGGCTCAGTGATTATAGCCTAAAAGCCTTGGCGAAGTGCAGCATTAAAACCAAGCGATCAAAGCACTGACTAAACTGAGTGCAGAAAGTAGATAGCCACCTAATTGCCAAAGCAAAACGATAAAACACCATGCAATGATATTTGAGTAGATTGGAATTAGATTGTGGATTTGATTTTGAGGATGGAGGCTAAACAGAGAAATCCATATTTTTATTGATGATGAATTAAAGCAAAATGGTCGAAGGTTTAGTCAAATTTTCTGGGGGTGAAACCAATATACATGTTTGAAGTGATCGTGCTTGCTTGTATTTTAAGAAGTAATCATTCAACAATACGCATATTTATGTAGATTTGAAAAAAAGGGTACTTATGCTGAAATTAATTTATTACGTTCCAGAGAGTCACCTAGAGTCGACTAAACAAGCAATTTTTTCAGCAGGGGCTGGGGGAATTGGCAATTATGAACACTGTGCTTGGCAGGTTTTGGGGACAGGGCAGTTTAAGCCTATGCAAGGTGCAAATCCATTTATTGGTGAGTTGGACAGTTTAGAACAAGTACCTGAATGGCGTGTAGAAACCATTGTGCCAGAAGCCCATGCCAAAGCTGTGGCTCACGCGCTTAAAATCAGCCATCCTTATGAAGAGCCTGCTTTTGAGTTTATTCAAATACTGGATATTTAATATTAAAGAAAGCTTAGTAGTGTCTTTATTGTTGATGTTGTAATTTCGGGTTTGACCCATTTCGTCTTGCACTGCGATTGAAATATATTTCAATCTTGTTCAGGTTCGACCTACTTTTCTTTCGGGAAAAGTAAGCAAAACCATTGTCATCAGCAAAACTCGGCAGAAATGATTATTTGATGTAGTGGATCGCAGAAACTATACGAAACATATTGATCTTGCCTCGAACAGTTGCTGATGACGTGAATGTGTATCCAACTTTTGTGATGAATTCAATTGAGTTTAAAATTAAACCTTCTGAATAAATAACTCACGATTAAAACGATATTGTGGGAAAAACACGCCGTCTTTCGCACGTTCGCCTGCTGCAATGACCATGACAGGATATTGCTGCTCATTCAGTTTTAAGATTTTTCGAACCATTGGCTCATCAAAACCTTCCATCATGCAGCTATCGAAACCATAGGCACGCAAAGCCAAAACCAGATTTTCACACGCCAGCGCTGTGGTTTTGCTTGCCCATAATTTGGCATCAGCCGCATTAAAAGCCGTGACGGGCAATTGCTTATCAAAGGTACGTACCAACTTGAACGCGACTTTTTTAACATTGCCTAAGGCATTGAAGTAACCAGTTTTATAGTTATATGGAATCACTCGATAATATTTTTGCACCGCGGGAGGTGTTTCAGGAAATGGAAATTCGCTGATGTTGCGTTTTGCCATATCATCCAAACGGTCTGTACGCGCAATACAGACAATCAGTTCGGCAGCAGTTTTGGCCGCCAATTGATTTAAGCAGGCTTTAATTAGTTGTTTTTTCTTGCTGGGGCTTTGTACCACATAAAAAGTCCACGGTTGTAAATTGGATGAGTTGGGCGCGAGCAGTGCTAAATCCAAACAAGCATCTAAAACTTCGTTAGGAATGGCACGGTCTGTAAATTTTCGCACTGAACGACGGCTTTCAATCACTTTACGGAAATTAGCAACATCAATATCTTGTGGTGCAGGTTCGTAATAACGTGGTTTGCCTGAGTCATCTGCAATGAAATTTGTATGATTGGTATCTGTCATAGGATTTATAAATTTTGAAAGTTGTTGTTTTAGAATATATCGGGTGCTGTTTAACAGGTGTTGTATTTGGGTGAGCTAAAATAAAGGGGCATAAGGCCCCTTTTGAGGTTCAATTAGTTAAATTGAGCAAAATCAGGTTTACGTTTTTGCATAAATGCAGCAACCGCTTCAGCCATTTCTGGTGAAGAAACACGCTGCATGAAAATCTCAGCCTCATGGTCAATACAGTCCACGATGCTGTCTAGGTTATGCTTCATGAGCGCTTTGGTTTGACGTAAAGATGCCAATGGTAATGCCGCTAAAATTTGCGCTTGTTTGAGTGCTGCTGCATAAACATCTTCTTCGATGCTGTTGACTAGACCTGCTGCAACTGCTTTTTCACTGTTAAATTTTTGGGCAGTAAACAACAATTCAGCCGCTTTGTGGTAACCCGCTTGTTGAATCAGTAATTGGCTAGCTGCACCTTCTGGTGAAAGCCCAAGGCTGACAAATGGGATTTGGAATAATGCAGTTTGGTCGCTATACACAAGGTCAGCATGCAGCAAAATAGTCACGCCAATGCCAATGGCCACACCACGCACCGCAGCAATTAATGGCTTAGAAAAACGCGCCGCTGCTTTTAACACCACAAAAGGGGGCGCATCGCCAGATTTGCCTTGTAGTGGGGATTGAATGAATTGCATAAAGTCTTGCATGTCATTTCCCGCAGTGAAATCTGCATCTTCACCCCGTAAAATCACTACGCGTACATCTTTAGATTGATCCGCTTCATTTAGGGCTTGAGCAATCCATAAATACAATTCACCATACAATGCATTTTTTGCTTTTGGGCGGTTAATGGCTAACGTCAAAATACCGTTGTCTAAATTTGCATTTAAATGTTCATGTGGTTGTTGAATACAACTGAGCGTCATCGTACTATCCTTGCTTTAAAATTTAGTTAAATTTTATGAGCCATTATGTCGTATCTTAAACAATAACGCTGCTACTGATGAGTTCATAAAAAAGTTCATTCTCTATGAAACATACATTTGATTATCTGGTATTTATTGGTCGTTTTCAGCCGTTTCACTTGGCACATATGCGAACCATCCAAATTGCGCTGGAACTGAGTGACCATGTTATTTTGGCATTGGGTTCAGCACAGATGGAACGAAATATTAAGAACCCATTTACCGCTCAAGAACGTGAACAGATGATTTTGTCGAATTTCTCTGCGGAAGATGCTGCGCGTATTCATTTTGTACATGTTGTCGATGTTTATAATGATAAAAAATGGGTGAATTTGGTCAAAAGCTTAGTTGCAGTGGTGGTAAAACCTGAACATAAAGTGGGGTTGATTGGACATTTTAAAGATGAATCTTCTTATTATTTAGAACTTTTTCCAGAATGGGAAATGGTTGAAATTGACAGTTTAGAAGGCGCGATGTCTGCGACCCCTATGCGTGAAGCTTATTATCGTGGGGAGATTTGGGAAGATACTTTTCCGCAAGGCACGGTTGCCTTTTTACAAAACTTCAAGCAAAGCGTGCTTTATCAACAATTACAACACAAATACCAGACCCAAGATAAAACCAATCTTGAGTAAACTATATCTTCATCACCTCGTATGAGGGAATGGATATGCGATACCATGTTGGAGCTTACGGGGCTTCACGTCCACCTCGGGTTTCTGGGTATATTTATGCATTTGCCATGATTATATCTATTCAAACTGCATTGGCTAGCCCATGGCATTTAACTGAGGATTCTGAAGTTGGTTTTCATATAGATACATTTGGCATGACTTTTGTGAAAGGTCAGTTTGAAAAAGTCCAATCCAGCCTACAGTTTAATTTGCAACAACCTGAACAAGCCACAGCCGAGGTGATACTCGATATCACCAGTATCGACTTAAATAAACCCTCATTCAAACAGATGGTTTTGGGCCCAGACCTATTTTATGTAGAAAAATATAAAACAGCGACATTTACCAGCACTCAATTTAAAGCGCTTGGAGATCATCGTTATCAGATTCTCGGCAATTTGACCTTAAGAGGTGTGACCCATCCAATTTCTTTTAATGCCAGATTAGTTCCGAATTCGAATAATCCTGATGTATTAGATGTTGAGGCGTATACCATAATTCGCCGTAGCGATTTTGGTATGAAAAAAGCCCTAGGTGGAATTGGTGAAAAAGTAAATATTCAAGTCATCGGACAATGGAAAAAGGTTGACTAAACCCGATGTGTTCAGTTCATGTGTAGCGTGTCTGATTAAAAAGAAGTATTCATTTGCTGATTCATATAGCTTGGCGCTTTGTCGATCATATCTCGTGTGAGTTGTGCCAATGGCGGTGATTGTTGCTTCCAGTGGTGCCAATATAATTGAATATTGATATGTGAATCGGGTAATAGTTCAAGCCATTCTCCCGTATGTAAGCGCTGTCCAATTTGATAATCTGGCACCATTCCAAATCCTAAACCAAATTCTATCGCTTCTACAAAAGCCGTTGAAGAAGGAATAAAGTGGTGTGGATAGCTCTCAATATTTAAGCCAAATTTTTCCAGAATAATATCGGTATGCAGATGGTCTTTATCATTATAAATCACCGCTGGCGCCATTCTTAAGCTTTGACGGTTTAAACCTTGTGCAAACCAGCGTCGGCTGAATTCTGGGGTTGCCACCATTCGATAATTCATACAGCCTAAGCGCGTTGCAACACAACCTTTCATTGGTTGCTGTTCCGTTGTAATACAAGCACTGACTAATCCTGCTTCAAGTAAATGATGGGTTTGCGTTTGATCATCTACTTTTAAATGCACCACAATTTTTTCACGTAACAAGGTTTCACGTATTGCTCGCAGTAACCAAGTCGCAAGGGAATCATCATTAGTGGCAATATTGAGTTGATAGAATGGCGATTCAGGTGTTTGTCCTGTTAAGTCCTGTAACAGATTCTGTTCTAATCGTCGGGTGTGCTGCAAATAGTGTAATAAAGACAATCCCGCTTGGGTAACACGGCAAGGACGCTCACGCACAATTAATAGATGCCCTAAAGATTTTTCTATACTTTGCACGCGCATGGTGACGGCAGATGCCGTAATACATAAACGTTCTGCCGCCAAATCAAAACTACCTGTTTCTGCAACAGCTAAAAACGCATCGCATTGTTTACTGTTCAACATGATGGGGTTTTAGTCCAAGCAATAAGTCATGGTTATAATCTAAGATAAATTGAGTTAAATTGATATTTCTTTAGTTTTATTTAGTTAAATAAAAAATGATTGATAATGCGATGGAGCAAAAAATAGAGTTGAAAAAGTCATGTTACAAACGTATTTACAGGGGATCGCGATTGGTTTTAGTCTAATCGTGGCGATTGGGGCACAGAATGCTTTTGTTTTAAAGCAGGGTTTAAAACAGCAGTCGGTATTTTGGGTTTGCTTTGTTTGTGCGCTGTCCGATTCGATTTTAATTCTATTAGGAATCACAGGTTTTTCAGTGGTACTTCAGCATTACCCTGAAATATTGGGCATGGCGAAATGGGCAGGGGCATTATTTTTATTTTGGTATGGCTTGCAACATTTACGTGCGGCTTTCAAATCCAATCAGGCTTTGCATGCAGCAGAGCAAAACGGAACAAAATTGGGTCAAATCTTGATGGTGTGTTTGGCATTAACTTGGCTTAATCCACACGTTTATTTGGATACTGTGGTCCTGATTGGCTCTATCTCAACCCAATTTGAGCAGAGCAAACTCTATTTTGCGCTGGGTACTATGACCGCATCATGGTTATTCTTTTTCAGTTTGGGTTATGGGGCACGATTATTAACGCCAATTTTTGAAAATCCTAAAGCATGGAAAGTTTTAGATGGTTTAATTGCCTTGATGATGTGGGGTATCGCACTGTCTTTAATTGTGGGGGTTTAAGGGGTAAAGCCGCTGACCTTGCAATGTTCAGAGTGACAGCGGCTTTGGGTCTTAGGCTTGTAATGCTTTTAGATCTGCAAGAACTTGTTCTGCATGTCCCGCAGCTTTGACTTTACGATATTCTTTAACGAGCTTGCCTTGATGGAAAATAAAGGTTGAGCGTTCAATGCCCATGACTTGTTTGCCATACATATTCTTTTCTTTAATCACATCGAAGTGTTTGCACAGTACTTCTTCTTTGTCACTGATTAAATTAATCGTTAAAGCCTGCTTTTCAGTAAAGTTCTGATGGGCTTTAACTGAATCACGTGAAATCCCAAAAATACTGGTATTAAGTGCATCAAACTGGTCTTTTAAACATGAAAAACCAACGGCTTGTGTGGTACAGCCTGGCGTTGAATCTTTTGGGTAGAAATAAACAATTAACCATTCAGTAGGTACTTCAGTTAAATTGATTTCGCCAGTAGTGGTGGGGAAAGCTTGATTTGGAAGTTGAATTGTATCCGTCATGGTTTATCCTTCAATCTGGTGTTGTTCTAGTTCAAGGGGTAAAAAGGCGTAATTTTCGTGATAGAGAATATCACCTTTCATAATGTTGAGCGCATATTTAAAAATAGGGCCATCAATCACTGTCGTGTGGAATTCACCCGCTTCACCACAAGGGTCAATACCTCTTTCCATAAGCTGCTGAATATATTCAAGCGTGAGGATTTGCCCTAAATCTTCAACTTTCATGCCTAGGTTAAGGTTCACGGTAACAATCATGCTGTGAAATCCCAGTGAAATAAATTCCTGCACAATGTCTAAACGAGGACGTTGCCAAAGTGGCATACATAAACTGAGCTGACTTTTATCGCAAACAGATTGATTCCATTCAGCGTGTGCCATTAAATCAATATCACCTGTGACCAAGGTTTCCGCACCGAGGGCTTGAGCTTTTTGCAGCAGTTGAATGAAATGACTTTCATAATCTTGCCAAGTTGCAGAAGCTGTAAAGATGGGTAATCCAATGGCATTGGCTTGAGCATGAATAATGTCGAGCGACATACCATGTGAGCGTGACTTTAAGCCTTGTTCTTCAAGCATAACAATTAGTGCAACAGGCTGACCCATTTGCATGGCTTGGTAGAGAGCAAGAGTGCTATCTTTCCCACCGCTATAAGAAGCGACAAATTTTTGACCTTGAGCGTTTGTATTCCATTCAATGCACATAGTTTCAAGTTCTATCAATTTTGTGACATAGAAAAAGCCTGCATAAAGCAGGCTTCATTCACGTTGAGCGAATTATTTTTTCGCTTGTGCGTTTTTCATTGCTGCTTCAGTTAATGACTTTAATTTTGTCGTTAACTGAGGACCAAAGCAGGCTTGTAAATCTTTATTCTGCTTTTGAACAAAAGCCAATGTGCTTGGGCTTTTCTTTTGGTTAATTGCGCTTTGAATTTCCCATTTTTGAGCATTGGTTAATTTACCATCTGCTTCAACTGCACAAGTACAGTATTTGCTTACTTCAGCGCTCGATAATTTATTACCTTTGGCTGTTTCTTCTTTACAAACATTAATTAATGCAGCTTTTACATTGGTGCTTTTATATGCTTCTTGTAGTTTGTTTGACTCAGCAGCATGTGAAGCTGTTGCGAACAATGCCGCTGCTGAAACCAATGTAGAAAGAATAATGTTTGATTTTAAATTTTTCATAAACTGTACCCTGTAATTACGGTATGTAACGTGTTGGGTCTGCTACGCCTGCATCTTCAAAGCCTTGTTTGCGTAAGCGGCAGCTGTCGCATTTACCACAAGCACGTCCTTGGTCATCTGCTTGGTAGCAAGACACCGTTTGACTATAGTCTACGCCATGTTCTATACCTAAGCGAATGATATTTGCTTTGGATAAATGTAACAGAGGTGTTTCAAATTTAAGAGGTTTTCCTTCCACGCCAACTTTAGTTGCCAAGCGTGCCATGTTGGCAAAAGCGTCAATAAATTCAGGACGACAGTCTGGATAACCTGAATAATCAACGGCATTGATGCCAATCACAATGGCCTCTGCACCAAAAACTTCCGCTGCTGCTAAAGCATAAGATAAGAAAATAGTGTTACGTGCTGGAACATAAGTTACAGGAATACCTTCTTGCAACTGTTCAGGTACATCAATGCTGTGATCTGTTAAAGCAGAACCACCTAAGTTACCTAAATCAATATTAATGACACGATGTTCTACACCAGCACGTTGAGTTAATGCACGAGCAGCATCAAGTTCAGTGGTCGAGCGTTGACCATACATAAAACTGATTGCAATACATTCATAACGTGCTTGCGCCCAAGCCAAACAAGTTGTTGAGTCTAAGCCGCCAGATAACAAAACTATGGCACGAGGGCGCATATTAAAATCTCCAAATAGATGTATTTAAGAACAGAACTAAATTAACGACCAGTTTCATCATTCCAAAGCAATTTGTGTAATTGCAATTGGAAGCGAACAGGGAGATGGTCTTCTAAAATCCATTGCGCTAAGTCTCGCGCAAGTTGTGGTAAGCGTACCGCACCTTTTTCTACAGCAAAAGCAGGGGAGAACCAAACGGTACTGACTTTATCTTGTAGTTGGTATTGTGCAACCTGTAGTTTTGACCACTCATAATCTTCACGGTTGCAAATCACGAATTTAATTTGGTCGTGTGGCGTCAAGTAATCAAGATTGCTGATTAAATTACGCTGTTCTTCACCGGAAGTTGGGGTTTTAAGATCTAAAACTTTAGAAACACGCGGGTCAACTTTAGAAACGTCTAAGGCACCACTGGTTTCTAAAGACACTTCACAGCCAAGGTCAGCTAGACGTTGCATTAACGGTAAAGCATTGGGCTGTGCCAGAGGTTCACCACCTGTCACGCAGACATAGGGGGTTTTAAAATCGAGTGTGGTTTGAATAATGTGTTCGAGCGATAGACGCTCTCCACCTTCAAAGGAGTAGGTAGTATCACAATAGGTACAGCGTAGTGGGCAACCCGTTAGGCGAATAAATACCGTAGGGAGTCCTGCTGCATTTGCTTCACCTTGTAATGAATAGAAAATCTCCGTGATGCGTAAGCCCGCAGCCGGATCAGAAACAGGAATAGCCGAAGATCTGAGAGTATTCATAGTACAAAATAACCACAAGATAGAAAAATAAAAATCTCTACGATCATGTCTGACCGTAGAGACCGAAAAGCATTTTGAAAAATTAGTCTTCGCGTAATAATTCGTTCAAGCTCGTTTTAGAACGTGTTTGCGCATCAACTTTTTTCACGATAATTGCAGCATATAAGCTGTAAGTACCGCATTTAGAAGGAAGGCTACCCGCAACAACGACAGAACCCGCAGGTACGCGGCCGTAGTGGATTTCACCAGTTGCACGGTCATAAATCTTGGTTGATTGACCAATGAATACGCCCATTGAAATGACAGAGCCTTCTTCAACAATCACGCCTTCCACGATTTCAGAACGTGCACCGATGAAGCAGTTGTCTTCGATAATGGTTGGGTTTGCTTGTAATGGCTCGAGTACGCCACCGATACCTACGCCACCAGATAAGTGAACGTTTTTACCGATTTGTGCACATGAACCTACAGTTGCCCATGTATCAACCATTGTGCCTTCATCTACATAAGCACCAATGTTGACGTATGATGGCATCAATACCACATTTTTCGCTTGGAAGCTGCCTTTACGAGCAACTGCTGGAGGAACGACACGTACGCCAGCAGCTTTGAACTGTTCTTCAGTCCAACCAGAGAATTTAGTATCAACTTTGTCATAAAAACGAAGATCACATGATTCAATTGGTTTGTTGTCGTTTAATTTGAACGATAGCAATACTGCTTTTTTAAGCCATTGGTGAACAACCCACTCACCGTCGATTTTTTCAGCAACGCGTAATGAGCCATTATCTAAACCTGCAATCGCTTGTTCTACAGCGTCACGGATTTCAGCAGAACAGTCTGCTGCTGTGAAATTGGCACGGTCTTCAAAGGCTTGTTCGATAATTGTCGAAAGCTGAGACATGATCTTCCATCCAAAAAAATTTTGAAGATTTTACACTATATTTGCTCCAAAATAGATGAAAAATCGTCTTAGCATCGGAATTTATAATTAAGGTAGTTAAGTAAAAACCTATGTTAAATTGTATAAGTTTATAAACTGATAGGTATTTGCAAACTATATTTTATAAAATGTGTATCAAAAGTTAACAAAAACCAAGCAAATCGTTCATAAAAAATACTGATGTTCTGGTCTATGATGAGTTCATCAAAACAACTTCACGATTAAAAGTTTAATCTTCTGAGGAGACCGGTAATGAAAAAACTAAGTTTAATTGCGATTGCAACCACAATGACCGTTTTTGCAGGTACTGCAATGGCAGAAGAACCAGTCATTAATGATGGTCGCGTTTCTAATCAATTAATGCCAACTTCTGTCCGTGCTGAAGCGGGAACAACAGGGTATGGTGGTGCCGTCACTTGGACCGCAAACCCATATGTTGGTGTAACCCTTGGTTATAATGGTGGTGATGTTTCTACTACTGATGATATTTCAGTTGATGGCACCAAATACGATCTAGACATGAAAAATAATACGACTTATTTGAATGCAGAGATTCGTCCTTGGGGAACAAGTGAAGGTAAGTTTGCTAAAGCTGTCTATGTTGCTGCAGGTGCCGCATACATTGACAATGACTATGATTTAACTAAACGTTCTCAAGATGGTACGATTAAAATTAACGGAACCAATTATTCTTATAACGGTTCAGTAAATGGTCAGATGTCCTATAAAAATACCATTGCTCCTTATGTTGGCGTAGGCTTCTCTCCTAAAGTGACCGATCGTGTTGGTGTGTTTGGTGAAGTCGGTGCTTATTACACAGGGAACCCAACTGTAGAGTTGGATAAGCAAGGCACTTTTGTGAACGCAGCAGGCGGCAATGCTGAGCAAGATTTACGTGCTGAAGAAAACAAAATCCGTAATGACGATAAATATGCGTGGATGCCAGTGGCGAAACTGGGTGTAAGCTATCACTTCTAAGTAACATCTTACGTATGAAAAAACGGGCGTTAAGCCCGTTTTTTTATGCCAAAAGTGTACGGATTAAAAGTGATGACCGATTTTGGCACCAAAGACCCAAGCATCATTTTGATTGACTGAATATAAGGTGGCGAGTTTGGTATTTACCTCAGTGTTTTGTAGCGTTTTGGCTTTATTGAAGTGCAAATATTGTGTGCCTAAAGCAAAAAAAGATTGGGGTTGCCAGTAGTAAAGTCCACCAAGTCCTAAACTGTAGTAACCATCGACAGGGCTTAAGGTAGAAGCGGTATTGCCACTACCTACATCCCAGCCCAAATCAAAGGTTGAAACCCAACGCTGATTATATTGATGTGCGATTCCAACCTTTCCAGACCACTGATCTTCTTGATATTGAATCATTTTGAATGAGGCAATTTCAGGGGCATATTGTGCAGCACTGTCAATAATGGCGGCAAACTGTGTGGGCTGAATGATGTAGTCACTCCAATTGACCCAGCGCAGTGAAGCATAAAGCAGATTTTTCTGCGAAATCCCTGTTTGAAAATCAAAATTAACCGAAGTGGGTGTTTCTATCTTGGTTTTATTTTCAGTCGTTAAGTGAATAGGTTGGTTCTGAATCGATTCACTTACATGCACTTGATGTTTAATTGCAGAGCGATAAGTGAGACTACTGCGTAATGCGTATTCTGGAATTTGATAATTTAGACCTGCAAGCCAACCTAGCGCATGATCTTTTTTGAATTCGGCACGATAGCCATTTAAAAAGTAGAAACTTTGCCCAAAAACCTGTAAGTCGCCTTTAAAGCTTTGTACACCTAGGCCTGCATAAATTTGCCAAGTAGGGTTGAGTTGATAACCGAATAAGGTGGTGATGTTCTGACTGTCAAAATGAATTTCTGTAGATTCTATTTCAATAGGTCCAATAGCAGTATTTGGGCGGTAGTGGTATTGAATACCCACACCAAAAGGTTGATCGAAGATAAGACCGAATGAAACTTTTGGATAAGGCTGAAATTTTAAAGCAGCCTGTACAAAATTACGATCTTCTACAAAGTTTCCTGTAGAAAAGTCAGTGACCCCGATTTCAGCCAATTCAGCTTGATTTTGGACTTGACCTGAAATATCTGCATTTAAGCGAGCTAGTGTTATTTCCGTATAATTAGCTTGCTCAAAGAAAGGCCCAATCGATTGACCAGACAATTCCATGCCACCTGCCTGCAATGTGGGGGGAATAAAAATAACCATCGAGGTAAAGGTTCGGATCACCCACATATTGAAATACTCTAAATTATTATAAATAGATGTTTTGTTTTGTGTGCGAGCGATTGTTATTGTGTGGAATTCTACAGAGTGAAGCAAGAGGTTTATACGATTCAGATTTTCATTGAATAGTAAATTTTAGTGTTGCAGCGTCCTATGAAAGACAAGGAGGCAATTCATAAAATTGCCTCCAATATCAATATTTATTCTTCAGGATATGCGACTCTTTTTAAAGCTTTGATATCCGTTTCGGGCGAGCAAAGTGAAATAAACTCATAACCATAACCACGCAATAAATGCCCTTTGCGTACTGCAAGCCATGTGGTGTTTACACCAAAAATATCAGTTTGAATTTGCTTTAAGCGATAGTCACGTTCGGCATCATAAGCCAAATTATTGACAATCCCAACGCCCATACCGAGTTCAACATAGGTTTTAATGACATCGGCATCCAGTGCGGACATGACGATATCGACATCAATATGCGCTTCTTCAAATGCTTTATCAATTTTAGAACGACCCGTGAAACCACCGTGGTAAGTGATTAATGGGTAATGTGCTAAATCTGCCAATTCAATCGTTTCTTTTTGCGCCAATGCATGTTGTTGTGGAGTAATAATACAGTGTTGCCAGTTATAAAATGGCACGCTGGCTAAATTATCTTCAGTGGTCAAGGATTCTGTCGCAATACCGATATCCGCTTCGCCTTGTAACAACATTTCCGTAATTTCAACAGGGCTGGCTTGTTGCAGAATAAGATGAACTTTAGGAAATTCTTTTTTAAATAAGTTTACAATTGGCGGCAGGACATAACGCGCTTGGGTATGCGTGGTTGCAATGGTCAAAGTCCCTTCATCTACTTTATTAAAATCGTCGGCTAAACGTTTAATATTGTCAGCATCGACCAACATCCGTTCCACAATGCCGAGTAAGGCTTGGCCTGGTTCAGTTAAACCCAATAGGCGTTTACCCTTACGAATGAATAATTGAACCCCTAATTCATCTTCTAAATCTTTAATATGTTTACTTACCCCAGATTGAGAGGTATATAAGGCCGCAGATGCTTCGGTCAAGTTGAAGTTCTGTCGCACTGTTTCTCGAATAATTCTGAGTTGTTGGAAATTCATTTCTCTATACCTTAAAGCGGGTGAGGCGTTGATGCCTCACCTCTATGTCTCTATGCGACTTGATTTTCGAATAAGTGTAATGCAGTTGCACTCAACCAAACAGTTTGATTTGGTCTAAATTGATGTAATTTTGACTCCTCTGGGCTGAGTGTGATTTCAATCAGGTTGCCTTGGCGGTCTTGTAACTCAGCCAAGACTTTGCCTGCAATCCAAATTTCACGTAAGAATGTGGCTTGAATTGCATTGTCTTGGGGGTGAGTATGAATGCGTAATTCATTGGGACGTGCAAAGGCAATGACATTGCCATGTGGCACATGTTGAGCAGCATCTAACTGAATACGGTCTTCACCCAGTTGAATAATGCCTTGATGATTATGACCTTCAAATCTGTTGGCTTGACCTAAAAAGTCAAAGACAAACGGTGTGGCAGGTTTTTCATAGACTTCGCGAGGCGAACCAATTTGTTCGACATTGCCTTTGTTCATCACCACAATTTGATCGGCAACTTCTAGCGCTTCTTCCTGATCGTGCGTCACGAAAATTGAAGTAATGTGCAATTCGTCATGTAAGGTACGTAACCAACGACGTAGTTCTTTACGTACTTTGGCATCGAGTGCGCCAAAAGGTTCATCCAGCAGCAATACTCGTGGCTCAACTGCTAAGGCACGTGCCAAGGCAATACGTTGACGTTGTCCACCTGAAAGTTGCGCAGGATAACGGTCTGATAAGAAACCCAACTGAACCAAATCCAGTAAACGGGTAACACGTTTTTTAATTTCTGCTTCTGAAGGGCGTGTTGCACGTGGACGAACGCGTAAACCAAAGGCAATATTGTCAAAGACAGTCATATGACGGAATAGGGCATAGTGTTGGAATACAAAGCCAACTTGACGCTCTCGTACATGTACATCGGTGGCATCTTGACCTTCTAAAATCACCTGCCCACCATCTGCCGATTCTAAACCCGCAATAATACGGAGCAGGGTGGTTTTACCGCAACCTGAAGGACCAAGTAAAGCCACCAATTGACCTTCAGGGAAATCTAAAGAAATATTTTTAAGTGCATGGAATGCACCAAAGTTTTTTTCAATATTTTTGACTTGAATACTCATGGGGACATTCCTATTTAAAGACTTGAACTGCAGTTACTTTTGTTTTGCTTTTCCTGACGATATTCAACCCAAGTTTTCAAAATCAAGGTGACAATCGCCAGTAAAGCCAATAAGGAGGACACTGCAAAAGCCGCGCTAAAGGTGTACTCGTTATAAAGAATTTCAACATGCAACGGTAAGGTGTTAGTTTCTCCACGAATATGTCCAGAAACCACAGATACCGCACCAAATTCACCCATTGCTCGTGCATTACACAGGATTACACCGTAAATCAGACCCCATTTAATGTTGGGTAAAGTCACTTTCCAGAAGGTTTGCCAACCTGAAGCACCAAGAACCATTGCAGCTTCTTCTTCCTCAGTACCTTGTGCTTCCATAAGCGGAATAAGCTCACGAGCCACAAAAGGAACGGTAATAAAGACAGTTGCAAGTACAATCGCAGGGACGGCATACAGAATTTTAATGTCATGGTCGAGTAACCAATTTCCCATCCAACCTTGGGTACCAAAAATCAGCACCAACATTAAGCCTGCAATGACAGGTGAAACAGAAAATGGCAGATCAATTAAGGTGGTCAAAATGGATTTACCACGGAAATTAAACTTGGCGACCGACCATGCTGCGGCTACGCCAAACACCACATTTAAGGGAACTGCGATTACTGCTGTGAGTAAAGTAAGTTTTACCGCAGACAATGTGTCTGGATCGACCAATGCCTGAAAGTAAACCCCGACCCCTTGTTTAAAGGCTTCTACAAAAACTAGAATGAGCGGAAGAATTAAGCAACTTAAGAAAAAAATTAAGGCAATGCTCAGTAACGTGTAACGGACCCAAACAGGTTCACGGGTGGCATCACGAGACTGTAGGCGTTCAGCAAAGGCATTGCTGTTGGTAACTAAGCTCATATTGCAGTTCTCCCTGTGCGACGACTTGCCCATCCTTGTAATAAGTTAATTAAAAAGAGCAGTGCGAATGAAATTAACAGCATGACCACAGCAATGGTGGTGGCACCGGCATAATCATATTCTTCTAAACGAGAGATAATCATGAGGGGTGCAATTTCAGTTTTGAATGGTTGATTGCCTGCAATAAAAATGACAGAGCCATATTCGCCGACACCACGTGCAAATGCCAAAGCAAAACCTGTCAGAAGTGCAGGAAATAAAATGGGTAAAATAATTTTAGTCACAATTTGCAGACGGTTCGCACCTAAAGCCGAAGCGGCCTCTTCCAGTTCGGTTTCTAAATCACTTAATACAGGTTGAACAGTACGCACTACAAAAGGAATACCAATAAAAATAAGTGCAAGCGTGATCCCGATAGGGGTGTATGCCACTTGAATACCTAAAGGATCGAGATATTGTCCAACCCAACCGGTAGGTGCATAAAGTGAAGTTAACGCGATACCAGCCACCGCAGTGGGTAAGGCAAAAGGTAAATCGACCAAGGCATCGACAATGCGTTTACCAGGAAAATGATAACGAACCAAGCACCACGCCAGTAATAAGCCAAAAATGACATTAATAATCGCTGCTAAGAGTGCGGTACTAAAACTGAGTTGCAAGGCTTTTAAGATACGTTCAGAACTTAAAATTTCCCATAAACCTGACCAACCAATATCTAGAGATCGAATAAAAACTGCTGAAAGTGGAATCAGTACAATTAAAGATAAATAGGCGAGGGTAAAACCTAGCGAAAGTCCAAACCCTGGCAGCACTCGGGATCGCTGCGACATGACAATTCCTCAAAATGTGAGAATACTGATCAAATAAAATCAGTAAAATAATCAGTAAATTAAATTATGCAGACCCTAGTGTGCATAGTTTAGAAAATGTGGGTAATCATCAGACAGACGCATTCGAGACATTGAGCGTTCAGGAATCAGGTAGTCATAAATTTCAGGAAATGGGCCAAAACCTGAGGCAACATTAATATGTCCCACTTGACCTAAATTCACTGGTTGCAGCTTCCAGCTACGTGCCAACTGCTGTGCATCTTCAAAGCTTAACCATGGATCATTTTCACTAATGAGCAAGGTTGTAGGCACCTGAATCTTCAATTGGTGAAAGAACGCTTGATAATCAGTTTTACTGTCACGTGCGAAACCTGCTTCGCCAAATCGGGCAGGATTGGCAGGCGCAACTAAAATCAACTTTTTCACATGCTTGTTCAGTTCAGGATGCAATGCCAATGCAGCCACTGTCGTTAAACAGCCAAAGCTATGAGCCACAATTTGTACATCACTTTGAAGAGGGCGCAGAGTTTTCGTAAATTGCTCTACCCAGTGATTAAGGACAGGTTGGTTCCAATTGGTCTGATGTACACGGGAGCTAGACATGAGGTTACGTTGCAACCAAGATTGCCAGTGTTGAGCTTCACTGCCCCCTACACCAGGTACGATTACGGTATGAATCATGACGTTGCTCCTGTGGAATTGAATCACCGTTTATTTTGCGCTATTGATTTTCACGATTTGATCGAAAATACCGCCGTTGTCAAAATGCTGTTTTTGCACTTTGCTCCAACCACCAAATTCTTTATCAATTGTGACCAGTTTTAATGGTTTGAAGGTTGTTGAATATTTTTTCAGTACGCTTGCATTACGTGGACGGTAATAGTTCTTCGCTGCGATCTCTTGTCCCTGAGGTGAATACAGGAAGTTCAGATAACCTTTCGCAAGATTTAAATTGCCATCTTTTTGCGCATTCTTTTCAACAATCGCAACAGGAGGTTCCGCTAAAATAGATAAAGATGGTGTGATAATCTCGAATTTACCCGGTTGTTCACGTACAGCGAGGTAAGCTTCATTTTCCCAAGCCAGTAATACATCACCGATCCCGCGCTCAGCAAAAGTTGTTGTGGCACCACGGGCACCTGAGTCGAGTACTTTGGTTTGTTTATAAATTTGACGAACAAAATCTTGTGCTTTGGCATCAGAACCATATTTGTGTTTAGCCCATGCCCATGCACCCAAATAGTTCCAACGTGCGCCACCAGAGGTTTTTGGATTTGGCGTAATAATGTCTACACCCGGTTTAACCAAATCGCCCCAATCTTTAATCCCTTTCGGATTGCCCTTACGAACTAAAAACACGATGGTTGAGGTATACGGTGTCGAGTTTTGTGGGAATTTCTTTTGCCAGTCTTTCGGGAGGAGGTTGGTTTTGTCTGCAATTGCATCAATATCGGCTGCCAAAGCCAACGTAACAACGTCGGCATCTAAGCCATCAATTACGGCACGTGCCTGTTTTCCTGAACCGCCATGAGATTGTTTAAAATTAATGTCTTGACCTGTGCGGCTTTTCCAATATTGTCCAAACTGTTTGTTAAAGTCTTCATAGAGTTCACGTGTCGGATCATAAGACACGTTCAGAAAATCTTTTGCCGAAGCATGTACTGCTGTAATTGAAATGAGTGCAGCAACCACCCCGAGTTTAAGTGTAGAAAAACGCATTTTCAGACCTCAATAATTCTAAATGTTCGTTAATATGGGCCAAGAATAGCGCTGTGTTTTTTGCAAAAAAAATAATAAAAAACGAATTTGATATGAATAAAAAAGAAATAAGTTGGATAATCTAGTCCCTAAACTACAGCAGGATCTTTGGGGGGAGTAGTTATGCTTTGTTTTAAGAATGCACAGGAAGTTACGAACGTCACATTGCTTGATCGTGCTTTTCATTATGGTGATGGCTGCTTTACGACTGCACGAATTGTGAATAATCAAATTGAGCTGGAAAGCTTACATCAGGCACGTTTGAAGTTGGCATGTGAGCGGTTATCACTTCATGCAAATTTAGCTTTGATTACTGAAACTTTAGTAAAAATGCAACAAGGTTTTGGACAATTAAATGGGACTTTAAAAGTTGTCATTAGCCGTGGGGACGGACAACGCGGCTATAGTCTGCCCGATCATATTGCCGACGTCTGGGTGTTCTTCTATCCGCAAGCTGTCGACACATTTCATTACCAGAAAATTCAGTCGGGTATCTTGCAGCGTGTTATGGGGTTGAGTATGCCAAACTTGGTTGGCATAAAAACTTTAAACCGTTTAGAACAGGTCATGCTTAAACAAGAAGCCGATCAACAGGGGTGGCTAGAGGCTTTGGTGTTGGATGTACAAGGCTCAGTTGTTGAAGGGATAAGCAGTAATTGTTTCTTTCGCATAAATGACACATGGATTACCCCTGAACTTCGTTATAATGGCGTGCATGGTGTCATGCGTGCTGAAATTCTTCGTCGTATGCAGCAGCAAGGTATTCCATGCGAACAACGTTTGGTGAAATCGGAACAGATAGTAGATATACAAAGCCTATTTTTCTGTAATGCCTTGCAGCCCATGAAAATTGCCATAGTGTTAGATCAGCAAACATTAATGGTTGAACCCTGTATTGAACTTTTTAATACCCTAGAATTGAATCAGATAGCCTAATTTTATTATGAGCAGTAAACCAAAACCGAAAAAAAAGCCTGCTAAAAAAGGCAAGCCTACAGCAACATTCTCCGCTAAAAAATGGGGAATTTTTATTGGGCTATTTCTAGTTGTTGTCATAGGTATTCTTTGGTCGAGTTTATTTAAGACCTATCCAGTTGAAGGGAAAAAACAGCTTTTAGCCATTGGTCAGGGGGATAGTTACTCAGGTTTGATTGATCGACTGTCTAAAGAAAATAAGATTCATTTTCCTATCATTTTAAAGCTTTATCAAAAAATCATGATTCACGAGAGCTTAAAAGTGGGTGTTTATGAAATTGATCAGGGTATGAGTGTACGTCAGGTTTTAGAGTTTATTTCCAATGCTGAAAATGCGCAGATGAATCGTGTTTTGGTCATTGAAGGTACAACCTTTAAACAACTGGTAGAGCAATTACAACAAAATCCAATGGTGAAAAAAGAGGTTTCAAACTTGCCTCAGGCCGAAATGTTGCAGGCCTTGAATATTCCTTTTTCACATCCTGAAGGTTTATTTGCACCAGATACTTATTTCTTTAATAAAGGTGAATCGGACAAGAAAATTTTGACAGACTTGTACCGTCGTCAAATGAAAAGTCTGGATCAGGCTTGGGAAAATCGTGCTCCGAATCTACCCTATAAAGATAAATATGAAGCGCTGATTATGGCGTCAATTATTGAAAAAGAAACCAGTTTGGATAGTGAGTTACAGCAAGTTTCTGGTGTCTTTGTGCGCCGTTTGCAAAAGGGTATGCGTTTACAAACCGATCCAACCGTCATTTACGGAATGGGAGATCGCTATAAAGGCAATATTACCCGCCAAGATTTAAGAACACCGACCGCTTATAACACTTATACAATGAGTGGCTTACCCCCAACACCTATTGCTTTACCAAGTAAAAAAGCGATTGAGGCAGCAATGCATCCAGATAACTCCAACACGATTTATTTTGTTGCCACGGGTAATGGTGGTCATAAATTTAGCGCAACCTTAGACGAGCATAATCGCGCTGTCAAAGAATATTTATCCGTATTAAAGTCGAAGCAGGAGTGAAGCATGTTTATTAGTTTTGAAGGCACAGAAGGTGTCGGGAAAACCACTCTCATTCGTAAAATTCATGAGCATTTTCAACAGCAAGGCAAAGATGTCGTGCTGACGCGTGAGCCAGGCGGAACGCCAATGGCTGAGCAAATCCGTAGTCTACTTCTTGCCGTGAATCATGATGAATCAATGTCAAATGATACTGAGTTATTATTGATTTATGCCGCACGTGCGCAGCATTTACAACAAGTGATTGTCCCAGCCTTGCAAGCAGGTAAAACTGTTTTATGTGACCGTTTTACCGATGCAAGTTTTGCTTATCAATGTTCAGGGCGTGGCTTAAATCAGACCAAATTAAACTTATTAAACGATCATTTTGTTTCACATATGCCGAATATCACTTTTTGGCTTGATGCTCCAATTGAAACTGGCATGGCACGTGCGCGTGAACGTGGTGCTTTAGATCGTTTTGAACAAGAGAAAGTCAGCTTCTTTGAAAAGGTTCGTGCAGGTTATCAAACGCTTTGGGAACAACAACCTGAGCGTATGAAACGTTTAGACGCAACGCAGACACCAGAACAAGTTTTTGCTCAAGCTTTGTCATATTTGGTGTAATCGTTGATCAATTTTCCTAGTGTCGATCACTGAATAATCTTTTATAGTGATGATCGAATAGGGAAGACGGATCATAATACGCAATGAATATGCAAAGTAAACAAGCTGAAATTATTCAGTTTTTGATGCAACATTTTCCGCAAAGTTTGGAAAAATGTGAGATTGAATCCATTACGGAACGGGCAGCAACAGTCATTTATCATATTGATGATCGAGATTTGCGTCCTGGTGGTACGGTTTCGGGACCGACCATGATGACGGTTGCAGATTATGCTTTGTATATTGCAATACTGGGTGAAATAGGGATTGTCGGGCTAACTGTTACCACCAATTTGAACATTAATTTTTTACGTAAACCCGCAGCTTCGCAAGACTTGCGTGGTATCTGTAAATTAATGAAAGTAGGCAAAGCCCTTATTGTGGGAGAGGTCTGGATCTATTCAGTGAATGAAGATGAACCAGTAGCACATGTGACAGGAACATATTCAGTACCACCACCGCGAATTCCATCAAATATTGAGTAATTGTTTTTTTAAATTGAATGATAGATTGAATGTTTTAATAGGCAGGTACAGTTCAAAATAACTGTACCTGCCGTATTTTATTCAGCATTCACTAAAGGTGTTTCAACTTGAAAGTTTGGCGGCGTGAGTACAGTTTTGCGTAGTTCAGGCGCCAATTCAGGATAGTCTAAAGTGAAATGTAGCCCGCGAGATTCTTTGCGTTCCATTGCACAACGAACAATCATTTCTGAAACCAACACCAAGTTACGCAGTTCAATCAGGTTTTTACTGACCTGATAGTCTTCATAATATTCCGTGATTTCACGCTTGAGCATTTCAATACGGTGTAAGGCGCGTTGTAAGCGTTTGGTAGTACGGACAATGCCCACATAGTTCCACATGGTTTGACGTAATTCATCCCAGTTTTGCAAAATGACGACATCTTCATCGGGATTCATAACTTGAGAATCATCCCATTCTGGAATTTGAGGCGAGCTATAGTTTTCAACATAATGTGATTGAATATGTGTAGCAGCACTCATGCCGTAGACGAAACATTCGAGCAGAGAGTTACTCGCCATACGGTTAGCGCCATGTAGACCCGTATAGGAAGTTTCACCAATCGCGTATAAACCGTGAATGTCAGTTTGACTATGCTCATCAACCACCACGCCACCACAAGTGTAGTGTGCAGCAGGCACCACAGGAATCATTTCCTTAGTAATATCAATACCCAATTCGAGCAGACGAGCATACAACGTTGGGAAATGTTCTTTTACGAAGGCTTCAGGTTTATGTGTAATGTCTAACCAGACATGACGAATCCCTAAACGCTTGATTTCATAGTCGATGGCACGAGCAACAATATCACGTGGTGCCAGTTCAGCACGTTCATCAAAACGCAGCATGAAACGTTCGCCATCAGGCAATCTTAAATAAGCCCCTTCGCCACGCATCGCTTCAGTGATAAGGAATGAGCGGGCTTGTGGGTGGTATAAGCAAGTAGGATGGAATTGGTTAAATTCCATATTTGCCACGCGGCACCCTGCACGATAGGCCATGGCAATCCCATCACCAGTCGCGATGTCAGGATTCGAGGTATACAGATAAGCTTTCATTGCTCCGCCACAAGCCAAAGCAGTAAATGGCGCTAAGAAAGTATGGACTTGTTCAGTTTTTTCATCGAGTGCATATAGGCCAAGGGCACGATTATGCGCTTCGTCTAGACCAAGTTTTTGTGAAGTAATTAAATCTATCGCGATAAAATTTTCAAAAATCGTAATATTGTCTTTTTCTTGCGCACGTTGTACCAACGTGGTTGAAATTGCACGCCCTGTTGCATCGGCTGCGTGAATAATACGACGTTGTGAATGACCGCCTTCACGGGTTAAATGTAACTGCGATTGTTCATCTAAAGTGAACTGCACGCCATTATTAAGCAGGAAATCTACAGAAGGTTTGCCGCCTTCAACGGTTTGTTTGACTGCATCAAGTTCACATAAATGTGCGCCTGCAATCATGGTGTCATCAATATGCTGTTGAATGGAATCCGTTTCATCCAGAACAGCGGCAACCCCGCCTTGTGCATAATAAGTGCTGGCATCTGTAAGGGTTGATTTTGCTAAAACTGCAATGTTGAAATGATGAGGTAATGACAGTGCTAAACTTAAACCTGCGCCACCACTGCCCACAATAATCACATCAAATTGATGCGTTGAGCTTAAATTAGACATTTCCATCAGCTAATTTTAAAAAAAGTTTGGTAATGACAACGCTTTTTGCGATAAAAGGCAAGTGTAAAATAGTCGAGTGCTCATTAGAAAAAGCAATTAACTTCCTATAACTTAATCTAAAAATAAGTACTTGTTTTGCTAAAACATAATTGAACATATTATTACGCAAGAATAACGAGTTTTATGATAAAAATTTTTTGTTTAATACGTAACAATAATTGAGTGAATGAGTTTTATGAAAAGTGGCTATTTACAAAAAGGAATGTATGCTGCGGTTTTTACAATGGTGGCAGTACAAACTCAAGCCGCACCAGCAGTGGATTTTTCAAATTTAGTTGAGCAAGTTAGTCCTGCGGTTGTGAGCGTGAATGTGGTCAAAAAAATGACCCAAGAAGAAATTATGCAGCAACAAGTACCAGAGATCTTGCGTCGTTTTTTTGGTAATCAAGTCATAATTCCGCAGCAGCAAGTTCCACAAGAAAAGACTGCCTATGGCAGTGCATTTTTTATCAGTAAAGATGGTTATTTGTTGACGAATCATCATGTGGTCGAAAATGCTTCAAAAGTCACGATCATGATGAATGATCGTCGTGAGCTAGATGCAACGGTCATTGGTAGTGATGAACGGACCGATGTGGCATTGCTCAAAGTCAAAGGTACTCAATTTCCTGCATTAACAACGGGGAATGTGGATCAACTGAAAGTCGGTGAGCCTGTATTGGCCATCGGTTCGCCGTTTGGCTTTGATTATTCAGCTTCGGCTGGGATTGTCAGCGCCAAAATGCGGAATATGATGGGTGAAACATCGGTTCCATTTATTCAAACGGATGTTGCCTTAAACCCTGGTAACTCAGGTGGGCCATTATTTAATCAGCGTGGTGAAGTGGTTGGGGTCAACTCGCGTATTTTTAGTGGAACAGGTGGCTATATGGGCTTGTCTTTCTCCATCCCAATTGATGTTGCTATGGATATTGCCGACCAGTTGAAGAAGAATGGCAAAGTAACGCGTTCTTATCTGGGCGTCATGATGCAGGATATTGATCGTAACTTGGCAGAATCTTACAATTTACCAAAACCTGAAGGTGCCTTAATTACCGATGTAACACCAAATTCACCCGCAGCAAAAGCAGGTCTGAAAGCGGGTGATATTGTGCTGAAGTACAATGGTACAGCGATTTCACGCACTTCAGAACTACTCAATTATTTAAACCGTTCTGTACCGAATCAAACCATTCAACTTGAAATATTGCGTGATGATAAAACCCGTAATATTTCTGCAACACTCACCACAGCCCCAGATGATACGCCTGCTAAAGTGGATCAAGATGCAGAAAATGCTGGCCCAAAAATTGGGGTGGCAATTCGTGATTTATCGCCATCTGAATTAGCACAGCTAAACATTAAAGGTGGTGTATTGATTCAAGATGTTATGCGTGGTGGGGTGGCATCTCAAGCACGGATTTTACCAGGTGATGTTATTACCCAATTGAACAATACAAGCATCAATAATTCGAAAGAGTTCATCAAAACAGTTTCGGGTTTAAAGAAAGATAGCATTGTGCGTGTTTCACTGATTCGTGAAGGACAGCGAGCTATTTTAGGGATGCGTATTTAAGCATCTTGATGTGAAATCATGACATGAACTAGTAAAAGCCAGTCTATTCAGTTTAGACTGGCTTTTTTGACTGATGTTTGGACAGTCAAATCAGCTTAAGTGTGAAAAAATATACATGGTTTTTAAACTTTAACCTAACCATGGACAGGACAAACAAATTAATGAGCGCGATTTTTGATTTAAATTTGACGGTAAAGCCAGAACATATTGATGTTTTGGGGCATGTGAATAATGTGGTTTATGTACAGTGGATGCAGGACGTTGCAACAGCACATATTGATCAGTTAGGTTTAGGCATTCAACAGTATTTAGAACTGAAACATGCCATGGTCGCAGTCGAGCATCATGTCCAATATCGAAAAGCAGCCTTATTAGATGACCAAATTGTGTTACGTACATGGCTAAGTGATATCAATAGTATGTATTTATTTCGTCAGTATGTTTTTTACCGACCTGCGGATCAAGCTGTGCTATTTATGGGGCAGACCAAATGGGCATGTGTGGAAATTGCAACAGGAAGACCTAAACGTATTTCACCGACATTTTCGCAAGCGTATCAACCTTTAAATGATCAGATTAATCCATTAGATTTTACGCATAGTTACACAGTTTAAAAGTCTACTAGCAAGTGTTTGAAAAATGTACAGTCTTAAAAACCTAAACCTTTAAACGAATTTATCACTTTTTCATTTTTGCAATCTGCTATAATCGGCAGCAATTTGTCTAACCGCTTACGCTTAGTATCTCAGCTTTGTACTTGGCACTATTTTTTTCTTAAGGTAACTCATGGCGCAAGCTAAAAAATCCGTTGATATCAATAATATCCGAAATTTTTCGATTATTGCTCACATTGACCATGGTAAGTCGACTTTGGCTGACCGTTTTATTCAAATGTGTGGTGGTTTACAAGATCGTGAAATGCAAGCCCAAGTTTTGGACTCAATGGAGTTAGAACGCGAACGTGGGATTACCATTAAAGCGGCGTCTGTAACCTTGTATTACACGCATCCAAATGGGCAAGAATATCAATTGAACTTCATTGATACGCCTGGACACGTAGACTTTTCTTATGAAGTTTCTCGTTCTTTAGCAGCTTGTGAAGGCGCGCTATTGGTTGTAGATGCTGCACAAGGTGTTGAAGCACAATCGGTTGCAAACTGTTATACCGCAATTGAGCAAGGTCTCGAAGTTCTTCCTATTTTAAATAAAATTGATTTACCACAGGCTGAACCTGAACGTGTAATTCATGAAATTGAAGAAATCATTGGGATTGAAGCAACAGATGCTCCAACTTGTTCTGCAAAAACTGGTTTGGGTGTCGAGGGTGTACTTGAGCGCTTAGTCGATGTCATTCCTGCACCTGTGGGTGATCGTGAAGCGCCGTTACAAGCCTTAATTATTGACTCTTGGTTCGATAACTATTTAGGTGTTGTATCCTTAGTTCGTATTAAACAAGGTCGTATCCGTAAGGGCGACAAAATGTTGGTTAAATCGACAGGACAAACTCATCCAGTCACTTCAGTGGGGGTATTTAATCCTAAGCACACTGAAACAGATATTCTTGAAGCGGGTGAAGTTGGTTTTGTGATTGCAGGGATTAAAGATATTTTCGGTGCGCCAGTAGGTGACACTATTACCCTTGCTGCTACACCTGATGTTAAAACCTTACCAGGTTTTAAAAAGGTTAAACCACAGGTTTATGCGGGTCTTTTCCCGATTGATGCGAGTGATTTTGAGCCATTCCGTGAAGCACTACAAAAATTGCAAATCAATGACTCAGCTTTATTCTTTGAACCAGAAAGTTCAGATGCATTAGGTTTTGGTTTCCGTTGTGGCTTCTTGGGAATGCTACACATGGAGATTGTACAAGAGCGTTTAGAGCGTGAGTATGATCTTGACCTCATTAGTTCTGCACCTACCGTAATTTATGAAGCATTAACGAAAAAAGGCGAAACGATTTATATCGATAGTCCATCAAAAATGCCAGATGGATCTACTGTAGAAGATTTGCGTGAACCGATTGCAGAATGTCATATCCTTGTTCCTCAAGAATACTTAGGCAATGTAATGACCCTATGTATTGAACGCCGTGGTGTTCAAAAAGATATGAAATTCTTGGGGAACCAAGTTTCGATTACTTTTGAAATTCCAATGGCCGAAGTCGTTATGGATTTCTTTGATAAATTGAAATCATGCTCTCGTGGTTTTGCATCGCTAGACTATAACTTTGTACGTTTCGAAAGTTCAGCTTTGGTTAAGGTTGATGTATTAATTAATGGTGACAAGGTTGATGCCTTGGCTATGATTTGTCACCGTAATGACGCGCGTCATCGTGGTATTGCATTGGTTGAGAAAATGAAAGATTTGATTCCTCGCCAAATGTACGACGTGGCTATTCAAGCAGCTATCGGTGCGCAGATTATTGCTCGTTCTACTGTAAAAGCAATGCGTAAAAACGTATTGGCTAAATGTTATGGTGGTGACGTTTCACGTAAGAAGAAACTTCTTTCTAAACAGAAGGAAGGTAAGAAACGTATGAAACAAGTGGGTAGTGTAGAAATTCCGCAAGAAGCGTTCTTGGCTGTATTGAAAGTAGAAAGATAAGAATTAGAGGTCGTTTAGCTCATGGATTTTGATTTTAATTTAATACTCGTGCCTGCCACGCTGATTTTTTTCTTGGTGTGGTTGTTGGATAAGTTTGTATTTAAGCAAAGACAAACCAAGGGTAGGGGTAATGAAAACTTCATTATTACATGGGCTTACGATTTCTGGCCTGTACTGGCAGTGGTTTTGGTTTTACGCTCATTCTTATATGAACCATTTAATATTCCGTCAGATTCTATGGTGCCGACTTTAGAAACTGGTGACTTTATTCTGGTGAATAAGTTTGACTACGGTGTACGCTTACCAATTGTGAATAAGAAAATTCTCGATGTGGGGGAGCCAGAACGTGGTGATGTCATGGTTTTTCGTTATCCACCACAACCGACGATAAGCTATATCAAGCGTGTTGTCGGTTTGCCAGGTGACCATATTATTTATGATCATGGTCAGTTAACGATTAATGGGCAAAAAGTTGCGAAAGTTCCAGTTGAGTTCAGTCGTGAGAAAGATGCCTTGGATACACCGACCTCAATTTATCATAAGGAAACTTTGGGTGAGCACACCTTTACTATGCGTGAATTAGAAGGGGTGAACGTTGCTCGTCAAGCGCCATTTATTAATTATATTGAAAATGGTAAATACTCAACTGAAAATGGTTTATATTGGGAAGTAAAAGTTCCTAAAGGGCACTACTTTGCGATGGGGGATAATCGTGATCAAAGTGCTGACAGTCGTTTTTGGGGATTTGTACCTGAAGAGAACTTAACTGGGCGAGCATTTTATGTTTGGATGCATAAAGAGCCTGGCTTTAAACTGCCGTCATTTAGCCGTAACGGCAAAATTGATTAATTGACCGAAATGGAAAATAAAAAATGCGTCGAAATCAAAAGGGTGCATCATATATTGGTATTTTGATTGCAGTTATTGGCTTTGCTTTTTTGGCAAAAGTTGCAATTGCAGTTTGGGGATCCTATTGGGATGATCGTGTGATTGATAGTCAGATTACAGAGTTATTGCAAAGTAGTCCTGTCGATATCAGTCCATCGAAATTCTCAAGTCAAATGGGGCAGCGTTTAGATATGAATAATGTTCGCGATATTAAATTCGAAGACATTGCTCAAGTGACAAATGTTGATGGTTTACAAGTGAAAAAGAGTTACGAGGTAAGAAAGCCTTTCTTACTGAATATTGATTTAGTGTTAAAGTTTGAGAAAAGTTTTGATCAAAGGTCAGCCCAAACTAAGTGATATTCGCTTGGTCAGTCGTATAGGTTATCAGTTTAAGCAAGCGGAACTACTTCAGCTTGCCTTGACGCACCGTTCGGTAAGCCATAAATATAATTATGAACGCTTAGAGTTTCTAGGTGACGCGTTGTTAGGAATGATCATCGCCAATTATTTGTACAATGCTTATCCACATGAAAATGAAGGTCGTTTAACGCGTATGCGAGCGACCTTAGTTCGACAGGAAGCATTAGGTAAAATCGCAAATGACTTAAAACTAAGTACCAATTTAATTTTAAGTACAGGTGAGTTGAAGTCAGGCGGACATCATCGCGAATCGATTTTGGCAGATACTGTTGAAGCCATTATTGGCGCAATTTATGTGGATTGTGCTGACTTAACGGTGTTAGAGCGTATCGTGCTAAAATGGTACGAACCTTACTTAGACTATATCGAACCGACAGATCAACTGAAAGATCCTAAATCAAGATTGCAAGAGTATTTGCAAGCGCGTAAAAAGCCACTTCCTATTTATGAAGTGGTCGATATACAAGGGGATGCACCTAACCAACATTTCAAGGTGAATTGTACGGTTGAGGGTTTGCCTCTATTTAAGGGTGAAGGTTCAAGTCGTCGTTTTGCAGAACAGGCTGCAGCGGCGGATATTTTAAAACTTTTGGAGCAGTAATCTGCCATGTCAAATTCTTCCGATCACATTGATGCTGATCACGAGTCGCCAAGCGACACTAATGATTTAATTAGCCAGTTTTTTAGTGAACAAGGCACCACGATTCCTTCTGATTTCAGAAGTGGTTTTGTTGCAATTGTGGGTCGCCCAAATGTGGGTAAGTCGACACTGATGAATCACTTACTGGGACAAAAACTTTCGATTACTTCACGTAAGCCGCAAACCACGCGTCATAAAATTGTCGGTATTGATTCGCGTGAAAAATCTCAGGCGGTGTTCGTCGATACACCTGGGATGCATAAAAAAGAAGTGCGAGCCATCAATAAAATGATGAACCGTGCTGCATCTTCTGCATTGCGTGATGTAAATTTGGTCATGTTTGTTCTGGATGCAGACAAGTGGACTCAAAACGATGAGCTCGTTTTGGAAAAACTTAAAAATGCAGAGATGCCTGTGATTTTGGTGATCAATAAAATTGATACACTTGAAAATAAAAACCATGCCTTACCATTGATTCAAGAGCGCGCAAAATTGATGAATTTTGCGGAAATTGTTCCTGTTTCCGCACTTCGTGGTGCGAACTTGGAACATCTACGCGACACCATTGAAAAGTATTTACCTTTCCAGCCGCCAATGTATTCGTTGGATCAATTGACTGATCGTTCTGAGCGTTTCTTAGCATCAGAAATTATCCGTGAAAAAATTATGCGTCAGCTTGGTGAAGAGCTTCCGTACGATCTAACTGTGCAAATTGAGTCATTTAAGACTGAAGAAGCGACAGTGAATGAAAAAACAGGTCGTCCAAAACCAGCATGTACCTATATTGACGCAACGATTTTTGTAGACCGCCCAGGTCAAAAAGCCATTGTGATTGGTGAAAAAGGCGCTAAGCTTAAAAAAATCGGTATGGATGCCCGTATTGATATGGAAAAAATGTTTGAACAAAAAATTATGTTAACCCTTTGGGTGAAAGTGAAAGGTGGTTGGTCAGATGATGAGCGAGCACTGAAAAGCTTGGGTTATAGTGATATCTAAGTTGTAAATGAAATAGGAGCTGTAATGCTAAAAATTTTGTTGGTTGTGGCTAGTGTATGTTTTTTACAAGGTTGCATTCATAAGATTGTTACAGTTCCTATTAAAGTTGCATATAAAACCACCAAGGGTGTAGTGAAAGGTACAGTGGCAGTTGTCGGTGCTGTAATACCCGATGGGGATGATGAGGACAGCGAACAAAATGATAAAGATAAGAAAGATTAGTTAATTTCTCATGCGTAATGAAGTTTTACATGGTTACTTGATACATCACCGTAAGTACCGTGAACGTAGTCATATTGTGCATTTATTCACCCAAGAGCATGGGCGAGTTGACGGTATTCTTCGACAGACGCCACCACCACAATACCAGCCATTGCGTTTGCAAGCGTCAGGAAAGTCTGAACTCAAAAATTTCAGTAAACTTGAAACTATGCATCATCCCATTTTCTTTTTTGGCGATGCCTTTTTTTCTGGGTTTTATCTGAATGAAATTTTACTACGTTTATGTCCGCTTGAAGTAGAAATGCCTGAGACTTTTCGGCAATATTCTGCAACTATTCAGCATTTACAAACACTCAGTCATCAAGTTAATTCAACACTATTTTTAAAACAAATCCTTCGACAATTTGAGCATGCATTGTTGGAAGAGTTGGGTTATCCACTTGATTTTACAATAGATGCAAATCAAGTTTCGATTCAATCACATCAAAATTATGCTTTTCAGTTAAATGATGGCTTTATTCCAACAACTCGGGCCTCATCTTCTACGCTATTGGGTCAACAAATTCTGAGTATGCAGAATTATGAAAGTGGTAGGGAATTTAACCTAGAGCAGTTACAATTGTTGTCGAAGCTATATAGGCAAATGATTACATCTTTGTTGGGAGATCGACCGTTGAAAAGTCGCCAACTCTGGATTCAAAACACTCAATCTAAAACATGATTAGGAAAAAACGATGGCTGCTTTGCTTGGTGTAAATATTGACCATGTTGCAACTTTGCGACAAGCACGTGGAACAACCTATCCAGACCCAGTTAATGCCGCTTTAATTTGTGAGCAAGCGGGTGCTGAAGGAATTACACTGCATTTGCGTGAAGATCGTCGTCATATTCAAGATGATGATGTACGTCGTATGCGTCCAGTATTAAAAACTCGTATGAATTTAGAGCTTGCTGTAACGCCTGAAATGATTGCATTTGCGAAAGAGATTCAGCCACAGCATGTATGTTTCGTTCCCGAGAAGCGTCAAGAAGTAACCACGGAAGGTGGGCTGGATGTGCTTGGTCATTTTGAAGAAGTAAAAGCGGCGACACAAGAACTTATTGCTATAGGGTGTGATGTTTCGCTCTTTATTGATGCAGATTTTGCCCAAATTGATGCTGCTGTTGCATGCGGAGCACCAACCATTGAAATTCACACAGGGGCTTATGCAGATGCTGAAACGCCTGAAGCACAGCAATATGAGTTGGATCGTATTGTGAAAGCTTCGCGCTATGCCGCTGAAAAGGGGTTGGTGGTGAATGCAGGTCATGGCTTAAATCTAGAAAATGTTACCCCGATTGCACAAATTCCTGAGATTCATGAGTTGAATATTGGTCACTCTCTAATTGCAGATGCTGTATTTGTTGGTTTGGCGCAAGCTGTGCAAGAAATGAAAGCAGTGATTAAAGCTGCACGTTAATTATCTATTTTAAGATTCAAATATGTCGAATATAAATTACGATGAACTAATGAAGCCAGTCATTGGCTTCTTGGGTTGTACTACGCCACAAGCTTGGTTGGATGAAGCATTGAATCATCTTGAGATTCTGATGCAAGACCATGCCAATTGCGAAAAAAAAGCAGCAGGTACGGCAATGAACCTGATGTTTCGTTATAGCTTTTTTACGGATCTACAAGTGAAGCTGGCTCAATTAGTACGTGAAGAAATGCTGCATTATGAGCAAGTGCTTGAGTTTATGAAGAAGCGTGGTCAAGCGTGGTCGAACTTGAGTGCAGGGCGCTATGCAGGTGGATTACGTAAGGAAGTACGCACTTATGAGCCGGAAGCTTTAATTGATATTCTGATTATTGGGGCTTTTGTTGAGGCGCGTTCCTGTGAGCGTTTCTATGCACTTGCTCCACTCGTAGATGATGAGTTAGGGCGTTATTACCGTTACTTGCTTAAATCTGAATCACGGCATTTTGAGGATTATTTGGCTTTGGCACTAGAGGTTGCGCGAACAGGCAAATTGAAAAATCCTGAAGAAGATATACAGCAACGTATTGAACATATTCGTGAAGTTGAAGCAAATCTGATTCTATCGCCAGATGAAACTTTCCGTTTTCATAGTGGTATTCCAGCCATAGTTGCAGCGTAATTTAAAATCATGGTGTTTCAATAATATGAAGCACCATGATTCTACTGAATTCTCTTTAATCAGGTGTGCGGAAAAAAAGTCCAATACCAATCAAAAAAATAAGACCAGTTTGCATGAAAAAAGCAGAATTAAATCCAGCATAAAATTGTTGTGCATAGCCTGCAATAATCAGGGCTCCAATTCCATAAAAAAGCCTGTACAAGGGTCTAGCGAAAGCATAAAGCACCCCAGCTAAACTAAGTAGAAAACAGCCTAAAACCATGTAGTGCAAATCCCAAATAACACTATGAATGGCAAACAAAATACAGACCAATAATCCAATAGAAAGATTCCGATAGCTTTGAAATCCTTTGTCTATACGATAGAGATGAGCCGCGAGTAAAGGAATGAAAAGTAATAAAAATGGGAAATATATCAGCTTGTTACGTCCCAAGAAAAAACTCGAAGGCTTGGGGGTAATTGGATTTTCATTAAAGCTTAATCTGAGCCAACCATTTGGATAACCTTCTGGTATTTGGGCATTCACTAAAAATTGTAATTGTTGTGAGTGTACAACAGGAAGTACATAAGCATCGCTATGTCCATAAAAGTGCCAAGATTGATTGGTTTGGATCGCTTGATAGTCAGTGTTATTTGCTGTGTTGAAATTAAAAAATGCGATGGGGGTGGGTTTGGGTGATAAGGATGTACAGGCTTGTGTTAATGTTCCATTCGTACAGATTGGTAGTACATAGAATTCAGCATCTTTACGAGAACTTTGTTGACCACCAAAATCCAAATAAAAATGAAGTTGGCTGCTTTGATTATTAAATGTGGATGAGGGGCTGAGCCAAGCATGCTCCCCTAAGCTTTTGGCTAATTCATTTAGGTTTAAATTGGTTTCAATCGCATTTGAGCCAAACAGGCTTATAGGAATAAGCCATTGTTGCGTAGCGGGAATAGGTTGATTGCTAATTGCATCATACAACACAGGAGGAGTGGTGCTAAGCTGTTCGACCTTACCTTGTGGATGGCAACTGATTAAAACAAGGCTGATCAGAATAAGAAAGCTGATGAGTACAACGATAACAATTTTGAGCTTGAGTATGGTCTGCGGATTTTTTGCATTCATATGTTGTGCTTTTTTTATCAAGATATGAGGTGTTTTATTTTTCATTATTTAGACGTAAAAAAGCCCGCTTTAATGCTGCGGGCTTCTTTGTATTTGGCTCTCCAACCTGGGCTCGAACCAGGGACCTGCGGATTAACAGTCCGTCGCTCTACCGACTGAGCTATTGGAGAATCTGAATGCGATTATAAGCAGATTTTAAAACAGGTCAAGCATTAGTGGCATAAAAAGAGAGATTTTATAGTTGTATGTTTTATATTTGAACAAACAAAAAAAATTTAAAGAAAAAATTAACTTTTGGCTTGTGCTTTAAAAAAAGCATTGCTAGATTAATTAAAGAAAGTTGTTGAGGCAAAAACCTCAACAGTGTGGATTTAAACCAACTTGCCAGCACTAAAATGGCTAAATCGGAGTAAGCGAATGAATACGCTCAGCATCCCTGAAATTTTTTCTCAATTCTCATATTATCAAGAAAATTATCTATCTTTGATTCAGCAACCAGAACTGTATTACACGGCTGTGGAAGGTGCATTTGTATCTGTTCGTCCATTTGCTACAGTACAATTGTATTTGGGTGATTTACTTCAATTATGGTTTTCAGAAAAATGGCTGGTTGAATCTGCACGTGAAAGTTGGATTGCAACATATTTTTCTGAGCAGATTGAAGCACAAGAACGTGTATATATTTATGCTTTAGAAGGGCAGCTTTGGTCTAAGCCATTACAAGCTCAAGCTTGGTTGAAATCAGAGCATGCCTCTTGCACTGTTCAGCTAGAACATACTCTGAAATATTATTGCTATTACAAAGCTTTATCTGCACCACAGTACAACTTGAAACCTGCGTAAAAGACTTATCATCATGCTTAATTTGATGTTATTGCACAACATGAAGGGGTGTTGTGCAAGAATATTTAAGCACGAATAATCATGCAAGTTGCGGTAGCATGTGCATAAAGTTTTCCTTCTTCATCCACAATTTTCCCTTCAGAAATCCCTAAATTTTTGCTCATATTGATGACTGTGCCAATCGCAATCAGGTCTTTATTCTGAGGGATAGGGCGGCACATTTTAATATTCAAATCAATGGTTCCGTAGCCTACACCCGCCTCAAGCATGCTATGAATTGCACAACCTGTCACTGAATCAAGTACTGTTGCTGCAAAACCACCATGTACGCCACCTAGAGGGTTTAAATGGCGCTGATCTGCCTTGGCTTTAAAATGAATGCTGCCAAGCGTGACTTCATAAGGTGTCATAGGAATCGTTTCACTGATACTCGGTGCAGGGGCTTTTCCAGCACACATGGCTTTGAGCAACTCTAATCCAGTCATTTCTTTTACGTTCATTTGCAATCCTTTAATTTAACAAGTTCTAAAAAAGAACTATATGGTTAAGATAATGGTGAGCACAAAATGAAGTCAAGAAAAGATTGGAAAACGTCTTTAAGCGTCTAATTCATAAATTTTATCGAGGCTGTCTGCACCTATTAAAATATGCAGAGAAATACATTCACCAGTTGCCCATGTGGCTTGATCAGAGTTGAGGTCAACATCAATAATATCTAAATCACGGCAAAGGGTTAAAGCACTTTCGATGACAATAAATTGGGGGGAGCGGGCTTTTAAGCATTTAGCAATGTAACGTTTAATATTCTGTTGTCGGTATACATCGATAATCTTATAGCGCATGATGAACTCATAGGCGTTTAGCTGTGTGTGAGCGTATCTTAGAAGATCATCTCATGAGTTGCTATGCCTAATGTGTTGCGAAATGTTTGATTCATAAAAATAAATAAGATTTACATTTATTTATAAAGTGTAAACAGTGAAATGATGAGTGTTATTGTTTAATACCAATCGATTAAAACTAAAACAATGCAAAGGAAGATTTAAAAGTGAAAAAATGCATGCACAGTATTTATGTGGGGCTACGCAATTTGATGTAGATTTAATGAATGATCAGGTTCATGTGAGTCATTTCCGCTTTGTCATCGACAAAGTAGCGGTTTGCTCATGAGCATTGATGTTAAGCCAAGCAGTTTAGTTTTTCAAAAACAAAAGCAATTGGGAATTTTTAAAGCATCGGCGTAGGAGCGAGCGTGGCTTTTACAAGCAATGTGGAACAACATTGTTTTGATGGATGTAAGATCATCGTTATTGTAAGATTAACGTGTTTGCTCTGGGTGAATTACCCAAAGAGCTAAGCTTAGATATGGAATTTATATTGATAATAAACCTGATTTTTATTCACTCAGTCAGCCAACTAAAAAATTAATGGAGGCTGAAGTGGTGGCGAGGTTGAACCGCTAAAGCTATTGGTCGATAGTGACAAAATATGAAAATAAAAAAAAAGCCCAAATAAATTTGAGCTCTTTTTTTTAAAATAATCGGCTAGATTATTTTGCAGCTTTTTCAGCTTCGATTGAGGCAATCGCAGCATCAACGCCTTCGATTGAATCTGCAGCTTTCTTAATACGTGCAAGCGCATCTACAAGCACTTCGTCAGCAGTTGCGTAAGAGATACGCATGAAACCACCAAGACCGAATGCATCGCCAGGAACTACAGCTACACCAGTTTCTTCCAACAACCATTCAGAGAATTCTGTGCAAGATTTTAAGCCTTTTGCACGAATTAACGGGCGGATGTTGGCATAAGCATAGAATGCACCATCGGCAGGTAAGCAAGAAATACCATTGATTTCATTTAAGCCGTTTACAACTAAGTCATGACGACGTTTGAAAGCTTCAATCATTGGCTCAAGTACATCTTGAGGACCATTCAATGCAGCTTCAGCAGCAACTTGCGAAATTGAAGTTGGGTTAGACGTTGATTGAGATTGGATTTTTTTCATTGCGCCAATGATTTTTGCAGGACCCGCTGCATAGCCAATGCGCCAGCCAGTCATTGCATAGGCTTTAGACACACCGTTTAATACGATTGTACGGTCATATAAGTCTGGGGCAACAGTGGCGATGTTGTAAAACTCATCATCCCAACGGATTGGTTCGTACATGTCATCAGATGCAACAAATACTTGTGGGTGACGACGTAATACATCAGCTAAAGCTTCAAGTTCAGCTTTGGTATAAATCATACCTGTTGGGTTAGATGGGCTGTTGAGTACCACTAAACGCGTTTTTTCAGTGATTGCCGCTTCTAATTGTTCTGGTGTGATTTTGAAACGTTGTTCTTCACCACATTTCACAATGACAGGTGTACCTTCAGCAATAATCACCATGTCTGGATAGCTTACCCAGAAAGGTGCAGGAATAATCACTTCATCACCTTTGTTTAACAAAGCCAATGCCAAGTTAAAGAAAGATTGTTTACCACCACAAGAAACCAAAATTTGGTTCGCTTGGTAGTCAAGATTATTGTCGCGTTTAAATTTTGCGATAATTGCTTTTTTAAGGCCTGGCGTACCATCGACAGCGGTATATTTAGTAAAACCGTTGTTAATTGCTGCAATAGCGGCATCTTTGATGTGTTGCGGGGTGTCAAAATCTGGTTCACCAGCTCCCAAGCCAATGACATTTTTACCAGCAGCTTTAAGTTCAGCAGCTTTGTTGGTCACAGCTAGTGTAGGGGACGGTTTGATGGCATTTACACGATCAGATAGACGTACGTCCACGGCGTTATTCCTTCTTATGGAGGGTAAAAAATAAAAAGCACAATATCTTAGCCTAAAAACAATAACTACGTCGTTTAAAATAAGCTCAAACACATAAAAAAATTCAATTTCGAAGCATCATTTTCAAAAATGTACAGAATTAGGAAGTTTCTCGCATCTTTATGAAAAAAACTTTAAAATAAGCCCAATTTGATGAGAGTGATGGACATGAGTAAGCAACAGCCTACTTCTAAAAAACCTTTGGTGAATCTCCCATTCCCAATGCCAAATGCTGAGCAAGGTGCTGACGATGATGTTGCACATAATCAGGTGCGCCCAAAACCAGAGCAATATGCAGATCGAACTTGGATGCCACCACGCGGTACACGACGTTCAATGGGTAAACGTTAAAAAAAGAAGTGCATATGCACTTCTTTTTTTATGGGGAAAATTAACGTGCACGACATTCATTGTGCTCATAATACTGTTCTTTATTTAGATACATCATTTGATCTGCGTGTTTAAGTATGTCTTCAATGCGTCCATGCAGTTTGACTATCGCATGTTCGGGACGAGGAATATAAGGTATTTTGAATGAGTAGATTTAATATTCCACCCGTGCGTCGAAGCAGTCCATCACCAACATCATGTCCTAAACTGTTGTTGACTTCTTTTAAACCATTCATGTCAAGGAAAATACAGGAAACGGGGCGTAAGAGGTTACGTTCTAAGTGGTTCATTTCTTTGGTGTAAAATGAGCGATTATAAAGTTTGGTCAAGACATCATGTTTGCCCAAATATTCCAGATAATTTTCGGCTTTTTTGCGAGCTGTAATATTTTAATTTTACGCGCGCACTCTAAGACGCGTGACTCATCTTCGAGTAAAAATTGTTGGAGGTCTTGGATGCCTTGCGCTTACCAAAGATCAAATTGTTTTTTGACCTCACTAAAGTCTTCTAGCCACATGGCGATGGAGGATAATTCAAAAATTGAGGAATCGAGTAATTCCATGAATTGCTCATATTTATTATTTAAGTTGAGCTTCGTATAGGAATAATTTTTTCATTTTTAAATCATGTGATGAATAAAAGCATTACATCTTATTTCGTGATGATTTTGGCATTAAACTTGCCATAAAATGGGGTTGTCTGAACTTTATTTCCAACACATCCCCATGTTGATGGTGCTGAATTAGTGAGCTGATCTTCGGGCTTTATTTTCTGGTTTAGGTGCTGCTATTTCGCGTTGATGATTCCAAACATCGAGGAAATCTTGTTCATTGATGTTGTAAAGCTCGAGTAACGCAAGTATCACACCGCCAATGACCATACGGCTTTCTAAAGGTGAGTCGATACGAAATTCTTTTTCATTTAGATTGTGCAAAATATCTTCAATTTCGAAAATGCGGTCTCGTCCATTGCTATCGGTTGGATACATTGGCGTATTCAAAATAATCTGTGCCAGACTTTTTTCATTGTCTGCCAAAGGGAGTTGTTCAATCACTTGATCAAGAGCTTCGCTTGGGAAAATGACGTGGTCTTGCAAGACCGCTTTTAAGAACGCTTGACGTAGTTTAGGTAAAGTTTGTTCTACAAAAGGGCGGAATGAGGCAGGAAAAATGACATTATGAGAAATGCCTTTAAACATCGGTGCAATTTCTTCAACTTTGTAACCTGCAACGCCACAACCTACGGAAGTAATGAAGTATTTGGTTTTAGGATGATGCTGAGTATAAATTTTAAAATCATCAATATAATGCTGAATTTGGGATAGTGGCATTTGTTGTAAATGCTCATTCATGGTCGGAATGGCATAGCTTTGACCTGCCCAGCCACGTCCTGCACCTTTCATGGCACCAAAATGTAACAAAGCGATTTTGGCAGCACCACCCGCATGCGTACCCGCCATATTACTGCCAAAAACAAAAATGGTATCTTCAGGTAAACTTTTAACAATGGTTTCATCATGGTAATGGTAGCGCATAAGTATTTTATCTAATCATCATTATTGATTCATGTTGCAACTGAATAGGGCATGGGTCAAGTAGCAGGCTGTGCTTTTTTAAATAGATTATTTATAGGGTTCATTTAAACAAGACGCTAAATATTCAGTCTGCCTCATGCGAAAGTCCAAGAATGCATGTTGCATGTTGCTCAACTGCCCCCATACTATGTTAAGTCATAAGTGTGCCGAAGATGGAAACCATGCAAGAGCGTCAAAAACCTGTGCAAGATAGCCAACAACCTTTTGATTTGGTGACTCAGTTTCAACCTGCTGGGGATCAGCCACAGGCGATTGAAAAACTGGTACATGGTGTTGAACAAGGTTATCGGAATCAATTGTTACTTGGGGTGACAGGGTCTGGTAAAACTTACACCATGGCAAATGTAATTGCTCAGACGCAACGTCCGACTATTATCATGGCACATAACAAGACTTTAGCTGCGCAGCTTTATGGTGAATTTAAAGCATTTTTCCCGAATAATGCGGTTGAGTATTTCGTCAGTTATTACGATTACTACCAGCCAGAAGCGTATGTACCGTCTTCAGATACTTTTATTGAAAAAGATGCCGCGATTAATGATCATATTGATCAGATGCGTTTGTCCGCGACACGGGCATTGCTAGAACGTCGGGATGCCATTATTGTGGCTTCGGTTTCTGCCATTTATGGTTTGGGTGATCCCAATGCCTATATGAGTATGTTGTTACATATTGTGCAGGGCGACCGAATGAACCGAGATGAGATTATTCGTCGTCTGGTCGAAATGCAATATAGCCGTAACGAATTAGAATTTTTACGTGCGACCTATCGTATCCGTGGCGAAATCATTGATATTTTCCCTGCCGAATCAGATCAACATGCAATTCGTATTGAGTTATTTGATGATGAGGTCGATTCGATCCGTTGGTTTGATCCATTAACAGGGAAAATGGTTAGAAAAGTTCCACGCGTCACGATTTATCCGAAAAGCCATTATGTGACGCCCAAAGAGAATCTTGAGCGTGCGATTGGTACGATTCGAGAAGAGCTGAAAGAGCGCTTGGTGTTTTTCCGTGAACACGACAAATTGCTAGAAGCGCAGCGAATTGAACAGCGTACCCGTTACGATTTGGAAATGATGCAACAGTTGGGTTATACCAATGGCATTGAAAACTATTCACGTCATTTATCTGGACGGCCATCAGGGGAAGCACCACCCACCTTGTTTGATTATATCCCTGATGATGCCTTGTTAATTATTGATGAGTCGCATGTGACTGTGCCGCAAATTGGCGCTATGTATAAGGGTGACCGCTCACGTAAAGAGAATCTGGTGAACTATGGCTTCCGTTTGCCAAGCGCGCTAGATAACCGTCCAATGAAATTTGAAGAATGGGAGCGTATTGTTCCGAGCACTATCTATGTGAGTGCAACCCCAGCAAAGTATGAATTAGAAAAATCGGAACAAGTGGTTGAACAAGTGGTACGACCAACAGGATTGGTTGATCCTGAAATCGAAATTCGTCCAGTGTTGACCCAAGTGGATGATGTACTGTCTGAAATTAATATTCGTAAAGAATTTAATGAACGTGTTTTGGTGACGACATTAACCAAGCGTATGGCAGAAGATTTGACTTCATATTTAAAAGAATATGGTGTGAAAGTTGCGTATCTACATTCAGATATTGATACGGTTGAGCGCGTTAAAATTATTCACGAATTGCGTTCAGGTATTCATGATGTTTTGGTGGGGATTAACTTGTTACGCGAAGGCTTAGACATGCCCGAAGTGTCTTTGGTCGCAATTTTGGATGCTGATAAAGAGGGTTTCTTGCGTTCAGAACGTGCCTTGATTCAAACCATTGGTCGTGCCGCACGTAATTTAAAAGGTAAGGCTATTTTGTATGCAGATCGTATCACCGATTCTATGCAAAAGGCGATTGATGAAACGGACCGTCGTCGTGCCAAACAAATTGAGTTTAATTTGGAACATGGTATTACTCCGCGTAGCGCTGTACGTCAGGTTGTTAGGGAAATTGACACTGGTGAAGTACTCAATGATGACCAGATTGATGCCAATATTGCAGATCAGGCTCAAGCATTGTCTGCGGATGAACAACATATTTTGTCGAATCCAAAGTTGTTCAGTAAACACATGGCAAAATTGGAAAAAGAGATGTTGAAGGCATCGAAAGAGTTGCAGTTTGAACAGGCAGCGCGTTTGCGAGATGAAATTGTGCGCCTTAAAGCCCAATTGCTACGATGAGTTCACACACATGTTCTGCAAAATCATTACATAACACTACAGTGTGTCGGGTCAAAGCCCGCTATTTTTTAAGAAATTAAATTTGGGCTTTGACTAAATCAATCTTTTTAAAGGATATGTAGTTATGCGTAAAAATAATCTTCCTAAAGCAAGCTGGCGTATTACAAAAATTGTGATTGGTGGGGCAATCTTGGTGGGGTTGGGCGCAGCAACTTTGGCCTATGCGCAAACCAAACCCATGCCTGTGGTGGAAAAGGTTGAATTAGATCGTTATTTGGGTGTTTGGTATGAAGTTGCACGTAAGCCTATGTATTTTCAAAATAAATGTGCAAGAGATATTTCAGCAACCTATACCTTAAATGAAAATGGTAATGTAAGTGTGGATAATCAGTGTTATTCAAAAGATGGCATCTTACAGCAGGCGATAGGCGAGGCTTTTGTTAAGAATCCACCGTTTAATTCTAAGTTACAGGTAAGTTTCCTACCAGAAGCGGCACGTTGGATCCCTGTGGCACGAGGGGATTATTGGATTTTAAAGCTGGATGATGACTATCAAACTGTTTTAGTGGGTGAGCCACGCCGAAAATACATGTGGGTACTCTCGCGTACACCAGAAGCGAAGCCTGAAGTCATCAATGAATATTTAGAATATGCCAAAACACTGGGTTATGATTTGAGTGATTTAATCCGAACAACACACAGTAAAGTCAACCCAAAATAATTTTAAGACTTAAAGCCTATTTTAACGATTAATGATTCGACAAAATTTAAGCCGTGACTTGTGTGAAAGTTATTTTAATGGTGACGTATTTTATTTAACTTATCGGTATACTAAGCCCAGCAAATCGTTTGGGTGAAAAGATGTATAAGGGCGTAGCACTGTCGGTATTGGCATCCGTCACTTTTGGCGTGCTTTACGGTTATACTGAATTTTTAAAACCCTTAGATAGTGAACATACTTTCGCTTGGCGTATGTTGTCGACGTTACCTTTTTTAACCCTGTTTATGTGGTGGTCAGGCGAACTCAAGCTTATTGCTGAATTATTCAAAAAAGTTTTTCAAAATCCAATTTATCTGCTTTGGCTATTCATTAGTTCTTTATTGTGTACATCGCAGTTGTGGCTATTCCTCTGGGGGCCAATCAATGGGCGTGGTTTAGAAGTATCTTTAGGATATTTTTTATTGCCTTTGGTTATGGTGTTGATCGGATGTGTATTACATAAAGAAAAGCTTTCTCGTTGGCAATTACTTGCTGTCATTTTGGCGGCATTAGGTGTCATACATGAGATTTGGCGCATCGGTAGTGTTGCGTGGGAAACACTGTATGTTGCTTTGGCATACCCTTTATATTTTTATTTACGCCGACTATTCAAATCAGATCACTTAGGTGGTTTTTGGTGGGATTTATTTTTAGTTTTACCCATTGCTTTTTATCTGTTGTCCGATGCAGAAGCTTTAAGCATCATTGAACACTACCCACATTTAATCTGGGCGATTATTGGTTTGGGTTTTTTAAGTGCGCTTGGCTTGGGAAGTTATATTCTGGCGAGCCGTTTTTTACCTTTTGTTTTATTTGGTCTGCTCAGTTACTTAGAACCCGTATTGTTGGCTGCCGCATCCATTGCTTTGGGTGAGCAAGTTGCTCCAGAAGAATGGCTGACTTATATTCCAATTTGGTGTGCGGTGTTGGTCTTGGTGATTGAAGGATGTTTGCATTTGTACAAGCAGCAGCGTCAAAAGCGCAATCTTGGACGTAATATTACAAAAACGGATGCACGCATAAATGATCAATTATAAGAGAAGTCGGTGTAAAGCCTGATTTAAGTTGATGTGTTTTTACAGGGAAGATATCCATTTTTTCTGTTTCCGCTCTTTTTTATTTGAACCGATTTTTCTTAAATTTGGCTCGAAAAGTAAAATCACATCGAAAATTACAACTATTTTGTAAATTTATAATGAATATGTAGGAAAATAGCAGCGGCTGCACCAGCTTTTGATTCAATCTTGCTGACAATTCCTTTACAATTGTCGCGTTTTGAAAATTATGCCTAGATATACAATTTAATTAGAGGACGTATCTGTGAGCAAAGAGACTATTACCGCCCTACATGCAGAGCACCAAGGTCGCTGGAAAAACCGTGAAGAAATCGCGGAACAAATGATTGCTTTAATCGGTAAGCTTTACCGTGAAAAAAATATTGTGGTTTCAGTGTTTGGACGTTCTTTAGTTAACCGTTCAGTTATGCAAATTTTAAAAGCGCACCGTTTCACTCGTATGATGGACGTTGAGCTTTCAGTTGTACACACGTTCCCAATTCTTCAAGCATTGGCGAAAATTGAAAATATCGGTACTGCTGAAATTGATTTAGGTAAATTAGCCGTTGCATTTAAAGAGCAAGGTGGCGATGTTGATGCATTTGTTGCAGCGGCTGTTAAATCTGTAGAAGGTCGTGCGACTTCAGTAGAAGGTCGTGACGTTGTCCTTTACGGTTTTGGTCGTATCGGTCGTATTCTTGCACGTTTAATGATTGGTCAGTCTGGCCTTGGCCGTGGTTTGAACCTAAAAGCGATTGTGGTTCGTAAGTCATCTGATGGTGATTTAGAAAAACGTGCGTCTTTATTACGCCGTGACTCAATTCATGGTCCATTTTCTGGTACGATTTCTGTAGATGAAGAAAACGAAGCAATCATTGCAAACGGTCAATTCATCAAAGTTATTTATGCGTCAAATCCAACTGAAGTTGATTATACCGATTATGGTATTACCAATGCGTTGGTGATTGACAACACGGGTAAATGGCGTGATGCAGAAGGTCTTGCACAACACCTTAACTGCCCAGGCGCTGCACGCGTAATTTTAACTGCACCTGGTAAAGGTGACATGAAAAATGTAGTGTTCGGTGTTAACCAAGCAGACATTCTGGATGAAGATCAAATCATCTCAGCTGCAAGCTGTACAACCAACGCAATCACGCCAACATTGAAAGTATTACATGACAAATACACAGTGTTAAATGGTCATGTTGAAACAGTTCACTCGTTCACAAACGACCAGAACTTAATCGACAACTACCACAAAGCGGATCGTCGTGGTCGTGCTGCGACTTTGAACATGGTAATTACTGAAACTGGTGCGGCTAAAGCAGTTGCGAAAGCACTTCCAGCACTTCAAGGTAAATTAACAGGTAACTCTGTACGTGTTCCAACACCAAACGTTTCACTTGCGATTTTAAACTTAACTTTAGATAAAGAAGTTGATCGTGATGAAGTGAATGAATACATTCGTAAAATCTCAATCAGCTCTAGTCTTCAAGGTCAGATCGGTTATACCAACTCGACGGAAGTTGTATCTTCTGACTTCATTGGTTCGCGTACTGCGGGTGTATTTGACGCTCAAGCGACAATCACTTCAGGCAACCGCTTAACTGCATACGTATGGTATGACAACGAAGTAGGTTATAGCTGCCAAGTATTACGTATTGCTGAACAAATGGGCGGCGTAAGCTATCCAAAAGTTCCTGCTGAAACAAATGCATAATTTGTTCGGTTAAGAAAAAAGAGCTTCAGTAATGAAGCTCTTTTTTTTGTCTCTACAGTTCTTAAGTGCCCAAAAAGAGTTTTTTAGTTGACTTAAATAACAAGGTACATGCAAATCAGGTCAATGCAATAATTCCGACAAAATTAGTAGTATTAAATTTAATACGTTATGCTGGTGCTGATCTGGCATATCAAAATAGATGTGATGATTGCTTGATCTGAGCTGAGTAAAGTGGTTGTCCCTAGAATGGCTTAAATGAATTGAGTCAATTAAAAAAACGAACTTAAAGGATTAAGTCATTGCAAATAAAAAGAGTGCTTGCTGGTTTGGCATTTTTGGGGTTAGCAACCCTCAGCGGTGTCTTACTCGCAATTTGGGTGTTTCAACATTTCAATATTTATATTCCGCTGAACAATCAAGATGTGAATATTGACCTGCAAGAACCACTACAAGCGAAAGTTAAAATTCATGATGCTTTGGATGTGAATGTTTCAGGGAAAATTCGTGCTGAAATTCCAATTAAAGAACAGTTAGACATTCCTTTAGCACAGACGTTGACTCCACGAGTTTATTTTGACAGCCAAGTCCCCATTAAAACCATGATTCCTGTGCAGGAAACTTTAAAGGTACAGCAAAATTTACCCATTGATACGCGTGTAAATGTGGTGATTATGGGGCAAAACATCAGCTTACCGTTAAAAGGCTCAATTCCAATCAATCTAGATGTGCCGATTCATATTAATGTGCCATTAGAACAAAATGTGCACTTAAAGTTTGATGCACCCGTACGAACGGTACTGAAAGAGAATTTGCATATTCCGTTAAATGCCACATTAAAGACAGAGATTCCTGTACAAGGACAATTAAATGTCCCAATCAAGACTGCTTTAAATGCCACAGTGGATGTACAAAATACCTTGCCTGTGAAAATTCAGAAGGGGGAATTAAAAGTTCCTTTGAATACTTTAAAGCTCTCATCAGCACAGTTTGAACAACCGCAGTTGGTTCGAACTGAATAGGGGGTAAGTCGTGTTTTCTTCCTATCTTTTTTGGTGTTTCAGTTTTATTGGGCTAGTCGTCACGATAGCGATTTTGTTCTGGTTGTATTTGAACGTGATTGCCTCTATGCAAATTTCGACACATCGTTCGGAAATTATGTTGCCAGATGCTTTAGCAACCAAAATTCATGTAGGTAACTATTTAGATATTCACTCTCAAGGCAAGTTGAATACGCAAATAGATATTGATCGTCAACTGAATCTACCTTTGAAAGGGAAATATCTTGCAGATTTAAAATTCGAAATAGAAACACCGATTACCGTGAATATTGACTATCAAACCATGATCCGTATTGATCAGTTAATGCCTGTAGAAACTACGACCGATTTAATTTATCAAAATCAATTGTTGCCCAAGTTCCCTTTGAAACTCGATATTCCTGTTCAGTTGGATGTGCCATTTGAACTTAAACGTGCGTACACCATTCCTGTGAAGATTCAATTTGATGGACCTGTTTACTTCGAGTTTGATGAGCGTGTTGGTTTACACGTAGTCCACCGTTTTTCACCGCAACTGAACTTGAATGACCCAATGAAAATGGATCGTATTGCCAGTTTTGATGCCACTATGTACAACGCCGTACGAAAAACTTTAGTCAATTTAGAGCTGAATATGCATTTGCCTGTACATCATATTCATCCTTGAATAAAGCTCAATATCCATAACTTCAATAGACATTTTGGATATGGTTTATCTACTCTTGGCTTGGAAAAGAATGAATCACTTCCTTGATGGTTAAAGATTAATCTGATAGCTTACCGAATGAAAGTACAGATAAGAAAAGTAAGCAGCTACTGCACTGAGGGGAGTTTATGAGTACGTATGTAACCAGTAAGTTATTGGGTCAGGTTTTGTCGACAGCTTGTCCTTCCCGCGAAATACTTGAGCATCTTTCCAGTAAATGGTCGCTGTTGGTGCTGCATTGTTTAAGTGAAGGTGTGCATCGCTTCAGTGAATTAAAAGTAAAAATTGAGGGGATTAGTGAAAAAATGTTGTCGCAAACCCTTAAAATATTAGAACAAGATGGTTTTATTTTACGTACCGTATATCCGATTGTACCACCGAAAGTGGAGTATCAATTGACGATTATAGGTTCGCAGGTTGCGGCAAAGGTCAACGAATTAATTCATTGGATAGAGCGAAATTTATCTGAAATTTTAGAACAGAAACCTAAAATAAATATCTAAATTCATGGCTCATTCAGTAGTTTATGCTTGAGTGTCATGTATGCCGCTAAATGAGTTCGGCTTTGAGTGAACTATTAAATTAAAATTTAATGGTTCAGCTATTTAAAGATTATTTTCAATAAATCAATGTAAAACAAACATAAAAATAAGCAGGACTATAAAAATAATGAGGGAAATTCATATTTAGTTGAATAATACTATTCGAGAAATGCTTTAAAATGTGGCACAATAAGCGGTTTTAAAGATTTTAGAGGATTGGCAGTATGCGCTTTGTTGATGAAGCAGTCATTACCGTAGAGGCTGGCGACGGTGGCAATGGCGTAGCCAGTTTTCGCCGTGAAAAATTCGTACCTTTTGGTGGTCCAGACGGTGGTGATGGTGGTCGTGGTGGCAGCGTTTATATTCAAGCTGATGATAATACCAGTACCCTTGTAGACTTCCGTTATACCCGCCGCTTCCGTGCGGAACGTGCTAAAAATGGCCGTGGTGCAAACTGTGCAGGCCGTGGTGGTGAAGACACTGTATTAATGGTTCCTGTGGGTACAACCATTGTTGATACAGATTCTGGCGACATTATTGGTGACTTGGTTGAAAATGGTCAGCGTGTGCTTGTTGCCGCTGGCGGTGATGGTGGTTTAGGTAATACTCACTTTAAATCATCAACCAACCGTACACCGCGTAAATGTACCCATGGTTTTAAAGGTGAATTCCGTGAAATTCGCCTAGAACTTAAAGTATTGGCAGACGTTGGTCTATTGGGTATGCCAAATGCGGGTAAATCAACTTTTATTCGTGCAGTATCAGCAGCAAAACCTAAAGTTGCAGATTATCCATTTACTACGATGGTGCCAAACCTAGGTGTAGTCGATGCGGACAGCCATCGTTCATTTGTCATGGCGGATATTCCAGGGCTAATTGAAGGTGCTTCAGAAGGTGCGGGTCTTGGTATTCGTTTCCTTAAGCATTTGGCACGTACGCGTATCTTATTGCACATTGTAGATGTACAACCTATCGATGGTTCAGATCCTGCATATAATGCTAAAGCGATTTTGGCTGAGTTGAAAAAATTCTCTCCGACACTTTCAAAGCTACCAATTGTGCTGGTTTTAAACAAAGTCGATCAGCTCGCAGACGATACGCGTGATGAATGGTGTCAGCATATCCTAGATGAAATGCAGTGGGATGGCCCTGTATTTAAAACTTCAGGTTTGATGTCTGAAGGGACAAAACCAGTTGTGTACTATCTAATGGATCAAATTGAGCAACAACGCGAACGCGAACTTGAAGATCCTGAATACGCAGCAGAAGTGAAAGCATTCCGTGATCAGCTAGAAGCTGAAACACGTGAACAAACCATTGCCGCTAAAGAAGCTTATCGTGAAATGCGTCGTCAACAGCGTCTTGCTGGTCTATTGGATGATGATGAAGACGATAATGATGAAGATGGCGACGACAGCGATATGGAAGTGTTTTACGTTCGTTAAGAACAACATGTAACTGAGGACAAGATGATAGAAGTGGTAGATGGGCAACGTCAGCTCAAGGCTTTAAAGCGTATCGTTGTTAAAATCGGATCATCTTTACTCACAGCAAATGGGCAAGGCTTAGATTTAGATGCAATTTCGCATTGGGCGAAACAAATTGCAGATCTACATCAAGCTGGACATGAAATTATTCTTGTCTCCTCTGGTGCTGTGGCTGAAGGTATGGTTCGAATGAAGCTAGAGAATCGACCCACCGATCTACCCAGTCTTCAGGCATGTGCTGCCATTGGTCAAATGGGCTTAATCCATACGTGGTCAAGTGTACTCGAACAGCACAGTATTCAAACAGCACAAGTACTTTTAACCCATGATGATCTTGCGGATCGTCGTCGTTATTTAAACTCTTGTGATGCTTTGCAGAATTTAATTGATTGGCGCGTGATTCCAGTCATTAATGAGAATGACACAGTTTCAACTGACGAAATTCGTTTTGGTGATAATGATACGCTTGCGGCGATGGTTGCAGGCCAAGTCCATGCTGATTTGTTGATTATCTTAACGGATCAGCAAGGTATGTTTGATTCCGATCCACGCTCAAACCCAAATGCAAAACTATTCCATACCGTGCGGGCTTTAGATGAAAGTCTATTCGATATGGCTGGTGGTGGAGGCAAATTTGGTCGTGGCGGTATGCTCACCAAAGTTCGTGCAGCACGACTGGCGGCCAAGTCAGGTTGTCCGACCCTGATTGCGAGTGGTGAAAGTGATCAAGTACTTGCCCGTTTAATGGCAGGTGAGATGTTGGGTACTTTGTTTATTACCGATAATGATCGTATTACAGCGCATCAGCAATGGTTGGCTGCACATTTGCAAACGGCAGGACGTTTGATTTTAGATGATGGTGCAGTTAAGGCCATTAAAGACAATCATCGTAGTTTGCTACCTGTGGGTGTGAAAGCGGTTGAAGGGCATTTTGACCGTGGCGATGTTGTGGAGTGTGTTGATCCTTCTGGTTATCGTGTCGCAGTTGGGCGTGTTAATTTTAGTTCGCGTTCGGCTGAGTTGGTCAAAGGTTTGTCTTCGGATAAGGTTTATCAAGTTTTGGGCGAAGCACGTTCGCTTGAGATGATTCATCGCGATCATATGGCGATTTACTAAATGATTTTAAAAATCCCGCTTTCGAGCGGGATTTTTTATTTTAAGACCAAATTATTTAATATAGCCTTTTTGAATGAGGGGCTTAAACAAGTAGAAATGAAGCGTCAGTACCCATTCCATCAGTTTTTCTTTATAGCGATTCCAGAGCGTTAAACCAAACAAATTCAGCGCAAAAGCCAGAACAAAGGCACCGAGCATATCTAAAGGAAAATGAACACCTACATAAATGCGTGACCATGCGACCAACCAAGCCAGCATAATTAAGAAAATGCCAAGTTTACGGTAAGTTGAAAAGAAATAAGAAAAAGCAATACTGCTAAAAATGAGCATATGATCGCTAGGAAAAGAGCCATTGGGTGAGTGATAAATCAAAGTTCGTCCGACATCCATCACAAAAGGGCGTGGATGATAGTAGATGTGTGAAATACACTGACTGATGAAAATGACAATACTGGTAAAAATAAAAGCTTTAAGAATTTGTTTTTTTATTTGGTAGTCACCGCGTAACCAAAACCAAGCAAAAAGCGCAACCATGCAATAGAGCAAGTCATTGGCAATGAAAATGGCAAAATTAATGCTGGCATTACTGGCTTCAGGAGATACATTAATCCATGAAAAAAGAGATAAATTAAGTTCGGAAAGAGTCATGAAAGTGGATGGTGTTTATAAAGTACAAAAGAGGGTCATAATTTTGTCATATTGTTAAAATAAAAAAGACCACAGAATTGTAGTCTTTTTTAAATGTTGCAGGATACTTGAGTCAGGCGTGATTAACTTTAGAAATCAAATGACGTGTGTAGGTAGAAAGTACGTGATTGCCCTACATATTTACTGCTAGTCGAATCAGTAGAACGTGTGAAATATTGTTGATCAAACACATTTTAAAGTTAAATCTAAAATTATTTAAACTGAACTGTACCGTTCGCATTCACAGTAATTTTAGATTCACCTGCTGCAACTTCAGGCATTGGTGCTGCTTCTGCATCGGCAAATTTTGCCATACTGCTACGCATCATGATCGGTTGAGGGTAGTTGTTACTGGTGTTTAAGTTTAAATTGACTAAATTGTAGCCTGATTTATTCCATGACTGACTCAATAACTGTGCGCGTTGTTGGAAGTTTTTAGAAGCTTCAATCATGAGTTCATTTTCAACTTTTTTACGCTGAGCATCTGAAACGGTAAAGTTGATCGATTGCGTTTGAAAGTTTTGCTGTAATTCATTCACTAACTGACTCGCAGCTTTAAAGTCAGTACTTTCAATTTGAATTTCAGCACGGCCACGCCATTCTTTTAATTTGCGACTATCATTGTCATAAATTGGATAGGTGGTTTGAGACCCAGTTTCAACTTTTACATTTGGGTACTTACGCGAAGTCGCAATCGCCTGATTCATGAGTTGAGTGATTTGAGTTGCCAGTTCAGCAGGTTGTTTATTGCTCTTTTCAATATAAAGTACAGCATGCATTTCATCATTAGAAACTTGACGTGATGCTTCGGCTTGTACGTTCACTAAATTGTAATTCAAAGCTTCTGTTTGCTGTGCAAAAGCAGTGCTGCTGAATAAGCCGCCTAAGAGGAGGGAAGAAAGTACAAAATGGCGCATAAGAAGTAACCTTTATTTGAATTTTTCAAACTTATTTGATTAGATCAATGGTAAGGGCAGTTCATGGGGAACTTTTGCAGGAATTGTGGTGAGTTTGTAAATTTTTGCATTAAAATCAAGCTAGAAATACTTAAATTAAATATTCTTAAATCAATGGCTTAATTTTCTAAAGAGCAATAAATAAAATGATATAATAATGAAATTTATAAAAAGTAAAAAAACTCATATTTTCTTTCACTTGTCACAATGTAAGATGATAATGAAAGGACTGGTTAGGTCTACAGTTTATTTGAAAAAATTAGGGCGGATATTTGCTAAAAGTTGTTTATTTTCTTGAAAAATTCGGTATCATGCCGCTCCTAGTTATTTATTTAAATATTGTCTAACTAGATTCTATAAAGCACCGAGTCAAAGGACCGCAAGTCACCAGACTTATTTCTTTCAACCCATATCAGAGATGGTAATTCGATATGAGCGTTTCTTCTGTAAACCCTGCCACTAATTCTACTAACGAATACTATTTGACTCGCCAAAGTCAGATGGAATCCAATGTTCGTAGCTATCCACGTAAATTACCGTTAGCGATAGCAAAAGCATTAGGTTGCTGGGTTACCGATGTTGAAGGTACAGAGTACCTTGATTGTTTAGCTGGGGCAGGAACATTGGCATTAGGCCATAATCATCCTGCGGTCGTTCAAAGTATTCAAGATACACTGACAAGCGGCATTCCATTACATACTTTAGATTTAACTACACCGTTGAAAGATGCTTTCACGGAAGCCCTGCTTTCGTATCTTCCAGGCGGTAAAGAAGAGTACTGTTTACAGTTCTGTGGTCCATCTGGTGCAGATGCGACGGAAGCAGCAATTAAACTAGCGAAGACTTATACAGGTCGTAGCTCAGTAATCAGCTTCTCTGGCGGTTATCATGGTATGACACATGGTTCTTTGGCAATGACAGGTAACTTGTCTGCTAAAAATGCTGTGAATGGTTTAATGCCAGGCGTACAGTTTATGCCATATCCGCATGAATACCGTTGCCCACTGGGTTTAGGTGGTGAAGCGGGTGTTGATGCGTTAACGTATTTCTTCGAAAACTTCATTGAAGATGTTGAAAGCGGTGTCACTAAGCCAGCAGCAGTTATTCTTGAAGCGATTCAAGGTGAAGGCGGTGTTGTGACAGCGCCAACCAAATGGTTGAAAAAAATCCGTGAAGTGACTGAAAAGCACAATATCGTATTAATTCTTGACGAAGTTCAAGCAGGCTTTGCTCGTTCAGGTAAAATGTTTGCCTATGAACATGCAGGTATTGAACCAGATGTAGTTGTAATGTCAAAAGCTGTTGGTGGTGGCTTACCACTTGCAGTGCTAGGTATTAAACGCAAGTTTGATGCATGGCAACCAGCGGGTCACACGGGTACTTTCCGTGGTAACCAGTTGGCAATGGGTACTGGCTTAGTCGTATTAAAAACGATTACTGAGCAGAACTTAGCGCAAAATGCACAAGAGCGTGGTGATTTCTTACAAGCTGAATTGAAAAAATTAGCACAAGAATTCCCATGTATTGGTAACGTTCGTGGCCGTGGTTTAATGATCGGTGTTGAAATCGTTGATGAGCGTAAACCAGCTGACCATATGGGTTCTTTACCAGCAGACGGTCAATTGGCAGCAGCAATTCAAGCGGCATGCTTTGATAACAAACTTTTGTTAGAAAAAGGTGGTCGTAACGGTACAGTGATTCGTTTACTTTGCCCATTAATCATTACGCAAGAAGAATGTGTAGAAGTGATTGCTCGCTTTAAGAAAGCAATTGCTGAAGCGCTTGTTGCTGTGCGAGGCGCTCAATAATGGTTGATTTTGCAGAACACCGTAAAGCGTTACTCTGCAATGATGCCCAATCCATTGCTGACTATGAGTCAGCAATGGAGCAAGCTACCAAAGCGGTAGCGGCATGGTTGCAAAATGACAAAATGTACACAGGCGGTAGCATTAAGGAATTACGTAATGCAATTGCTTTTAATCCAACCCCAGAAGGTTTGGGTGTACAAAAGTCATTAGATCGTATGGTTGAGCTTTTCTTAAATAAAAGCTTAAAAGTACATCACCCTCATTCTCTCGCACATTTGCATTGCCCAACCATGGTTGCAAGCCAAATTGCAGAAGTTTTGATTAATGCAACCAACCAATCTATGGACTCATGGGATCAAAGCCCAGCGGGTTCTTTGATGGAAGTTCAATTAATTGATTGGCTTCGTCAAAAAGTCGGTTATGGTGCAGGTCAAGCAGGTGTGTTCACTTCTGGTGGTACACAGTCTAACTTGATGGGTGTACTACTTGCGCGTGATGCTTGCATCTCGAAAAACTGGAAAGACGAAAACGGTAATCCTTGGTCTGTACAGCGCGATGGTATTCCAGCAGAAGCCATGAAAAACGTTAAAGTCATTTGTTCTGAAAATGCACATTTCTCTGTGCAAAAGAACATGGCAATGATGGGTATGGGCTTCCAGTCTGTTGTGACGGTTCCTGTAAACGAAAGTGCTCAAATGGATGTTGATGCCCTAGAAAAAACGATGGCGCATTTACAGTCAGAAGGCAAAATCGTGGCGTGTGTGGTTGCAACTGCGGGCACAACCGATGCAGGTGCAATTGATCCATTGAAGAAAATTCGTGAAATCACCAACAAATTTGGCGCGTGGATGCATATCGATGCGGCATGGGGTGGTGCACTGATTTTATCGAACGATTACCGTTCGATGTTAGATGGGATTGAGTTGTCTGACTCGATTACGCTTGATTTCCATAAGCACTATTTCCAAACTATTTCTTGTGGTGCATTCTTGCTTAAAGATGAAGCGAACTATCGTTTCATGCATTATGAAGCTGAATACTTAAACTCAGCCTATGATGAAGAGCATGGTGTTCCAAACCTAGTATCGAAATCTTTACAAACAACTCGTCGTTTTGATGCGTTGAAATTGTGGATGACAGTAGAAGCTTTAGGTGAAGAGCTTTATGGTTCAATGATCGATCACGGTGTTAAATTGACTCGTGATGTTGCAGATTATATTAAAGCAACAGAAGGTCTTGAGCTTTTAGTTGAACCACAATTTGCTTCTGTATTGTTCCGTGTAGTACCAGCAAACTATCCTGTAGAGTTGTTGGATACATTGAACCAAAACGTTGCTGACGAACTGTTTGCACGTGGTGAAGCGAATATTGGTGTAACTAAAGTGGGTCAGGTGCAATCATTGAAAATGACGACGCTGAGCCCTGTTGCTACACTAGAAAACGTACAGAACTTGCTGTCTCTTGTTCTTGCAGAAGCGGATCGTATTAAAGATCCTATTCAAGCAGGTACTTATACGCCAGCGATTGACTAATTGTCATGTTGTTCAAAGAAAGCCTGGAATTTTCCAGGCTTTTTTATTTTTTATATGTGATAGAGAGAAAAATAGTTAAGCTGAATGTACATGATGGTGGTTATAACTTTTCGATTTCAGCAAAAAGTGATTCTGTTCCTTGATTTTTTTCAAAACAATGTAAGATTTAATGTGCCCAATAAAAGAATAGGTTAATAAGCGTTCTGTTACAAAATGGGAAAGTTGCTCTAAGTTTTCAGCAACTACTTTCAGAATAAAATCTGCATCGCCACTGATCGAAAAGGCATCCTGAATATTGTCTTCCGCTTCGATGAGCTCTTGAAAGGCCTGTTGGGAAGATGCTTCATGTGTTCTTAAGTTAATATGAATCATGGCGGTCACCTCCATGCCTAAAGCTTGCTGCTGTATGCGAGCGGTATAGCCTAAAATAATGCCTTTTTGCTCCAGTAGCTGTCGTCTTCTTGAACATTGTGATGCAGATAAACCAATTAAATCGCCAATTTCTTGATTGGTGAGCCGTCCATTTTTTTGTAGTGCTTGAATGATTTGCCAGTCGAACTTATCCATGCATAAAATCCCTTTGTGATACACAAATCTTGTATTTTTATTAAAATTCGGTTTCATTATGCACGAAATTTACGGGCTAGATGAAATATTATTTTTCTATGGAATAAAAAATTGGTCTCAAAGGATATCGAGCAATGTTCATAGAAATTGGTGAATTTTTAAATCTTCGTTTAAAACAAATGGGTATACAGCATCTTTTTGGTGTACCAGGTGATTTCAATCTTTCCTATCTGGAACAAGTTGAAGCAGATGCTCAGCTAGAATTTATTGGCAATTGTAATGAGTTAAATGCGGCTTATGCAGCAGATGGTTATGCTCGGATTAACGGTTTTGCAGCATTGGCAACCACGTATGGTGTAGGTGATTTAAGCGCAATTAATGGCATTGCTGGGGCATATGCGGAAAATGTTCCGATGGTGCATATTTCGGGTATTCCCCCCTTACATGTAGTCCAAAAAGGAATTCTGGTTCACCATACGTTGGTCGATGGTAACTATGACAATATTATGAATTGCATGAAAGAATTTACTGTGGCGCAAACACGTTTAACACCAGCCAATGCAGCTTTTGAAATTGATCGTGTATTGCGTCAGTGTTTTCTGGAGCGTCGTCCAGTACATATTCAGCTTGCGTCGGATATTACCCATGTAAAAATCGAAGTAGATGAGCGTCCACTCAATTTAAGTTATCCATCGGTTGAACCAGATTTACTGAGTAGTGTCGTTGATCAGTTGTGTGGCATTTTGGCAAAAGCAAAAAGCCCAGCATTGTTGATTGACAATGAGGCTGCTGTTTTTGGGGTGACCTCTCTATTACATGATTTATCTAACAAGTGCTCGATTCCATTTGCTGGTATGAATACAGCAAAAAACATTATGGATGAAGGCTCCCCGCGTTATATCGGAACTTATGTGGGCGGGGCGAGTCAGCCACATGTAAAAAATGTGATTGAACAGTCGGACTGTTTAATTGGTATTGGGGTTCGCTTTACTGATGTAGGCTCAGCAGTGTTTACGCATCAAATAGCCACTCAAAATTACATTGAAATTAAACCTTATGGTTTGAATATTTTTGGACAGGATGTGCCTGGGATAGAAATAGGTCAACTGTTGGTTGAATTAAATAAGAAAGTAGCACCACGTAAAGCACCGCAACCTGTTGTGACTCAGCAGCCTGCACAGAGAAAACATGAAGTTGCTGAACAGCAAAAACTGAGTCAAGAACTACTTTGGAACGCCATCTCAGGTTTCTTTAAGGATGATGATGTGATTATCGGAGAAGTTGGAACTTCAAACTCTGCACTATCGAGTTTAAAGCTACCTGCCACAGCAAAATATATTTCTCAGCCACTTTGGGGTTCTATTGGTTATACTTTGCCTGCTTTACTGGGGAGTCTGTTGGCTGCCCCAGAACGCCGACAAATTTTGTTTATTGGTGATGGTTCATTCCAATTAACTGTACAGGAACTTTCCACGATTATTCGTCATGGTTTAAAACCTATTATTTTCTTACTCAATAATGGCGGTTATACCATCGAGCGCTTAATCATGGGGGAAAATGCTGCATATAACGATATTCAAAACTGGAACTATGCAGAAATTCCAGCAGTGTTCAATGGAACACAAGCTTATCAAGCTTGTGTGGTAGAAACAGTGGGGCAATTGCAGTCAGTCTTAGACAATATCCATCTTCAAGATAGCCTGACTTTTGTGGAATTAAAGTTACCTGCTATGGATGCACCCTTGAGTCTGAAAAAATTCGCCAATGTAATTGCACGATTTGATTATGGTGATCGTGGTTATGAAATTTTAACCCAGCGTTCCAATGCAGTGGAATGTAAGAAAGCAAGCTCGTTTTAAGCTAAAGACCGGAGCGTCTTTTTAAAAAATGGAATTAAATTAAAGCATATTCAGTCCGAAGGTCAATTATAGGTCTTCGGTCTAGTGCTGAATAATGGTGTACAGGATGTGACACTTATAATGGAGAAAATGTATGGATGAACACAATCAGCATGCTTTGAAACAAGGCTTGTCGAATCGACATATTCAATTGATTGCCTTAGGTGGCGCAATTGGTACAGGGTTATTTTTAGGACTTTCACAAACCATTAAGTTGGCAGGACCTTCTATTTTACTCGGCTATGCAATTGCAGGAATCATTGCCTTTTTAATTATGCGTCAGCTAGGGGAAATGGTGGTTGAAGAGCCCGTCAGTGGTTCATTTAGTCATTTTGCCAATAAATATTGGGGTAAGATGGCAGGCTTTATGTCAGGATGGAATTATTGGGTCCTGTATGTGCTGGTCAGCATGGCAGAATTAAGTGCAATAGGAACGTTTATTCAGTTCTGGTGGCCTGAAATTCCAACGTGGCTTACCGCTTTGTTTTTCTTCATTTTAATGAATGGCATTAACTTGGTGAATGTTCGCTTCTTTGGCGAATCAGAATTTATATTTTCTTTTATTAAGATTGTTGCGATTTTGAGCATGATTGGCTTTGGGGCTTATTTACTGTTCTCGGGTTCAGCAGGGCCACAGGCTGGTATTGCCAATTTATGGCAGCATGGTGGATTTTTCCCACATGGTATACATGGTTTTGTTATGGCATTGGCGGTCATTATGTTCGCCTTTGGTGGTTTGGAATTGATTGGAATTGCAGCAGCAGAAACCAAACAGCCAGAAACCACTATTCCTAAAGCAGTCAATCAAATTGTCTATCGTATTTTGATTTTCTATATTGGTGCAATTGGTATTTTATTGTGTCTTTATCCATGGAATATGGTGGCAGAAGGCGGTAGCCCATTTGTATTAATTTTCCAGTCGCTGAACAGTAATGGTGTTGCGAACGTTTTGAACTTTGTGGTGTTAATCGCTGCAATTTCTGTCTATAACAGTTGTATTTACTGCAATACTCGCATGTTGCATGGTTTGGCGGAGCAGGGTAATGCACCTGCATTGTTGAAAAAAATTAACAGCCGCGGTATTCCTGTCCCTGCTACAATTGTATCGGCATCAATCACGGCACTCTGTGTCTTGGTGAATTATTTAATTCCAGGTCAAGCTTTTCAGTTCTTTATGATGTTGGTGGTGGCTGCGTTGGTAATTAACTGGCTCATGATTTCTGTTACGCATTTAAAATTCAGTAAAGTCATGAAGTTGCAGGGGCGTCAAACCAAGTTCCAAAGCATTCTTAGCCCATGGAGTAATTATTTAACCATTGGTTTTGTTTGTTTCATTTTATTGATTATGGCATTTACACCTGACATGAGGTTGGCTGTTATTTTAGGCCCAATTTGGATGGTTGCTTTGGCAATTCTGTACGTCGTTAAATATAGAAGCAAAGTGGCAGTATTGCCTGAAGTGCAATCAAGTCCATAACTCAAATTTTAAAAATTGTGTGGGTTAGTTAATGAAAATGAGCTAGCCCATTATTTTTATCATGATTTTTAATTATTGAATTTCATGCTTCAAGTCGGGCTTGTATTGTATACCGTTAGAAATTTTGAGCAGTTCAGGCACATCAAAATGCATTTTTTCAAATTTTGAGCTCGTGCATTGAGGTTGTATTGTGCATGCAGCAGCATGCTTAAATGACATTAAGATGAATTGTTACATTTTATTGATCAAAATAAAATCATAAAAATAAGAATATAACTTGTGTTACATATTGAATATCAAAGAATTTTAAATAAATCATTCATCAAGCTGTAATTATCATAAAAGCGTCATATTGCTGTAACTTATTTGTCATATTTTAAAATCAAAATGCACATATCGAAAAAGTACAAAACTGAATAAAAAAGTGGCGTACTCCAAATTGTATATAAATTAAGAGAGATGAGCATGCGCTTAAACCACATCGCACTTGCATTGGCAGTAACAGGCTCAGTTGTAGCAACAACTGCAAATGCAGCACGTGACACAATTCAAATCGCTGGTTCTTCAACAGTATTGCCTTATGCAAGTATTGTGGCTGAAGAGTTTGGTAATACTTTCCCACAATTCAAAACTCCAGTTGTGGGTTCTGGTGGTACTTCAGGCGGTTTAAAACAGTTCTGTGCAGGTGTAGGTGACAATACGATTGATGTAGCAAATGCATCACGTAAAATTAAAGATACAGAATTAGCTGCTTGTAAAAAAGCAGGCGTAAATAAAATTCAAGAAATTAAAATTGGTTATGACGGTATTGTTTTTGCGTCAAACTCAAACAAAGCAGCGTTCAAGTTAAAGCCTTACCATGTATTTGCTGCTTTAGCTGAAAAATTACCATCAAATGGCAAGTTAGTTCCAAACCCATATACACGCTGGAACCAAATTGACAAAACACTTCCAAATGAACCAATCACGCTAGTGATTCCAGCTTCTAACCACGGTACGCGTGAAGTGTTCCAAGAGAAAATGGTTGAAGCAGGTTGTGAATCTTACGATTACTTCAAAAAGTTAGACAAAGATGCTCAGAAAAAAGCATGTTCATCTTTCCGTAAAGACGGCAAAGTCATTGAAATTGCGGGTGATTACACTGAAACTTTGGCTCGCTTGAAAACTTCTCCAAGTGCAGTGGGTGTGTTTGGTTTAGGTTTCTATGATCAAAACCGTGACAAGTTACGCGTAGCGACAGTGAATAATGTTGCGCCATCTGAGAAGACAATTTTGAATGGTTCTTACCCTGTTTCACGTCCATTATTCTTCTACGTGAAAGGTGAACATCTTCAATCAATCAAAGGCTTGCAACAATACACAGAATACTTCTTAAGCAAGAAAGTATCGGGTAAAGGTTCTAAGTTAGAAAAAGCAGGCTTGATCTCTATGTCAGACAAAGAGCGTGCAAAAATCCTTGCTGATTTTAAAGCAGGCAAAGCGGTTAAGTAATTCGGTGAAATAGGCAAATGGTGGGATCTCCCACCATTGGCTTTTTGTACTTAGTGAGTTTTTTCAAAGAATGAAAATTGAAAAAACGGTGGAGAATACATGAATCTGCTACTTATAGGCGTGTTACTGGCATTGATTGCGATCGCTTACCAAATTGGTCTCGCAAAAAGTCGTAACTTAGCAGGTAAGGGAAATAACTCAGCAATGTTGCATTCACGCCCAGGATATTATGGGGCCTTGGTTGCGTTGTGGTGTGGTATCCCTGCTTTTTTAATTTTGATTGTTTGGAATATCGTTGAGCCAAATATTTTGCGTCACATTGTTATGAACAATGTGCCTGCAAATGTGTTAAGTGGTTTAGATGCTGCGGGTGTTGAAGTATTGCTAGATCGTGTACAAGCAATAGCATCAGGCTTTGGGGTGAGTGACCAAGCAGCGCCTTACGAAATCGCAGCAGCACAGCAATTGGCAAAAGTAGAAAGCATTGGCTCTTTTGCGAAATTGGCTGTGGTGATTTGTACGGCTTTAGTGGGTTTAGTTTGGGCGAAAAAACATGTACAAGGGCAGTACCGCGCACGTAACCAAGTTGAAAAAATCATCAATATTGGTTTGGCTTTGTGTTCCGGTGTAGCGATTCTGACCACGGTTGGTATTGTCATGTCCATGTTTACGGAAGCGATGCATTTTTTCCGTTTTGTCAGTCCAATGGACTTCTTCTTTGGCACTGAATGGAACCCGGGTTTTAGTACTTCTGGTAATGCAGAAGGCAGTTATGGTTTGCTTCCATTGATTTGGGGCACACTCATGGTCAGTGGTATTGCACTACTGGTTGCTGTGCCTTTAGGTCTCATGATTGCGATTTACTTGGCAGAATATGCTTCTTCAGGTTTTCGTTCTTGGGCAAAACCAGCCATTGAAGTCCTCGCAGGTATTCCAACCATTGTTTATGGTGTATTTGCGATGATGGTCATTGGTCCATTTTTTAGAATGCTCGGTGAGCAAGTCGGTATCAACATCAATGCGACCAGTGCACTGACTGCGGGTTTCGTGATGGGCATCATGATTATTCCATTCGTATCTTCACTTTCAGATGACATTATCACTCAGGTGCCTCGTGCATTACGTGATGGTTCTTTAGGTTTAGGTGCAACCAAGTCTGAAACGATCCGAAAAGTGGTTTTGCCAGCAGCTTTACCTGGCATTACAGGGGCTTTCTTACTGGCTGTTTCGCGTGCGGTAGGGGAAACCATGATTGTTGTTCTGGCAGCAGGAAATAGTCCATTACTTCATGCAAATCCACTCGAAGCGGTTTCTACGGTGACAGTGACGATTGTAAAGCAATTGACAGGGGATACAGATTTTGCGAGTCCTCAAGCATTGGTTGCCTTTGCATTGGGTCTGACTTTATTTGTCATTACTTTGGGTCTGAACATTATTGCACTCTACATCGTGCGTAAATATCGCGAGCAATACGAATGAGCACATCGAATTCTTCTCCTCTGGATCAATCATTTGATTCACAATCGGCTGCTGAATTGCGCGAAAAACGTAAAAGAATGATTGAAAGTTCTTTGTCTAAACGTCACCGCAAGGAAAAACTCTTCCGTAGATTTGGCTTGGCAGCAGTAATCTCTGGCTTATTTTTCGTGGTTTTACTGTTTGGTAGTATTTTAGCTAAAGGCTTACCGGCTTTCTGGCAAACAAGTATTTCAGTACCCGTCTATTTTGACCCAACGATCGTGAACGTAGGTGCTAAACCAGTACAACGTGCAGGTGAGTCTCCGGCTCAGTTCCAAGAGCGTTATGTCGCTTGGCAAACCGAAATGGGTATGGTCGATTGGGATGCTTTACTGGTGAATGGTCTGATTAAAAAGGATCCGACACTTGCAGCACAGCGTGATGAGCTGCCGAGTATTTATACCGATTCAGAATCGTATCGTTTGCGTGATATGGTCTTGGCCAATCCATCTTTGATTGGTAAAACCGAAGATATTAAGCTGTTAACCGACGCCAATGTTGATGTGTGGTTGGCGGGCAATATTGACCGTAGTCTTTCGGATGACCAGCAACAATTGAGTCCAGAAGTACGTCAGTTGGCTGATTCTATGGAAGCCAAAGGAATTATTGAAAATACCTTTAACACCAATATTTTCACTAATCCAGATTCACGTAGTGCGCCAGCAACTTCAGGTTTAGCGGGTGCATTTATGGGATCGCTATTCATGATGTTGATCGTGATTTTTATCTCAATTCCAATTGGGGTGGCATCAGCAATCTATCTTGAAGAATTTGCGCCAAAAAATATCATTACCGATATTATTGAAGTGAATATTAATAACCTTGCAGCCGTTCCTTCGATTGTATTTGGTTTGTTGGGTGCAGCAATTTTTATTGGTTGGATGCAGTTACCGCTGTCTGCACCGCTGGTGGGTGGTTTGGTGTTAAGTTTAATGACTTTACCAACGGTAATTATTACCACACGTGCATCTTTAAAAGCAGTTCCACCATCCATTCGCCAAGCCGCATTAGGTTTGGGTGCATCGCGTATTCAAACCGTATTCCATCATGTTCTTCCTTTAGCACTCCCAGGGATCATGACAGGTTCAATCATCGGTGTTGCACATGCATTGGGTGAAACTGCACCATTATTATTAATTGGGATGAGTGCTTTTGTTGCCAGTATCCCAAGTACACCATTAGATCAAGCCACAGCATTACCTGTACAAGTCTATTTATGGCAGGGTAATGAGCTACGTAACTTCTTTGAAGGACGTACTGCGGCAGCCATTATCGTACTCCTTGCATTAATGATTGGATTAAACAGTCTTGCAATTTGGTTACGTAAGAAATTTGAAGTCCGCTGGTAATTGAGGGCAATATATGAATACCGTTGTAAATAACTCTTTAGAGCAGGACAAGTCAGTGAATCCACAACAGACTCAATTTACATCTCCTGAAACTGATTCAAAGCGTCAAACGTCGTTTATTTCACAGTTTGATACGCAAGCATCTGCAAAAAAAGAAAATGAAACTGCCAAAGTAAAGCTCAGTACATCTGATGTGCATGTTTATTATGGTGATGCTGAAGCCATTAAAGGCATTGATTTGCAGATTTATCAGAATGAAGTCATCGCTTTTATTGGTCCTTCGGGTTGCGGTAAATCGACCTTTTTGCGTACTTTAAACCGTATGAACGACACCATTGATTCATGTCGCGTGACAGGTAAAGTATTGCTTGATAATCAGGATATCTATGATCCAAATCTAGATGTCGTTTTACTTCGTGCACAAGTAGGGATGGTGTTCCAAAAGCCAAACCCATTCCCGAAGTCTATTTTTGAGAACGTTGCTTACGGGCCAAAACTGCATGGGCTAGCACGTGATAAATATGACCTAGAAGAAATCGTTGAAAATAGCTTGCGTAAAGCAGGTCTTTGGGATGAAGTTAAAGATCGTTTGAATCAACCTGGGACAGGTTTATCGGGTGGTCAGCAACAACGTTTATGTATTGCACGTACCATTGCGGTGAGCCCAGAAGTGATTTTGATGGATGAACCATGTTCTGCACTTGACCCAATTGCGACTGCAAAAGTAGAAGAATTGATTTCTGAACTTTCAACGCAGTACACCATTGCCATTGTGACTCACTCTATGCAGCAAGCAGCACGTGTATCAGACCGCACCGCATACTTCCATTTAGGTGATTTAATTGAAGTGAACTCGACTGAAAAAGTCTTCACGCAACCTGATCATCAATTAACTGAAGCCTATATTACAGGTCGTTTTGGTTAATCAAACGTTCTGAAATCTAACCGCAAATTTTAATTTGCGGTTTTTTTTGCCTTTAAACTTTTTCTTGCTTTAAATTAAGAAAGTGAATGATTTCAAGTCAATTTTTTATGTTGAGATTCTTGCAAAAACGATATTGAATTTTTGCCATAAAAGCCCCATCTTATACTCAACCCAAACAAAATTGAGAATTACTTACATATGTTATTTCAATTGCCGAAGTTGCCTGCGGAAATACGAGTTAGTCACTTAAACGCGCGCGTAAATGAACAAAGAAAAAAAATTGCGCAAACAACTGCTTCAAAATTAGAGCTTTTACAACTGACACAACAATTGGCGAAAGAAGCACGTGCACGTAAAAAGAATAATCAAAAAGTCTATGTATTAGACTTTAAAGGTGATACAGCAGCATCTGCTGTAGATAATATTCGTGAAGAAATTACCCTGATTTTGGCAACTGCAAAAGCAGGGCGTGACCGTGTTGTTGTAAGACTTGAAAGCCCAGGTGGTATGGTGCATGGCTATGGTTTAGCTGCTGCACAGTTGGTGCGTCTACGTGATGCAGGCTTTCATTTAACCATCTGTGTGGATAAGGTTGCTGCAAGCGGTGGTTATATGATGGCATGTATTGCCAGTGAAATTATTGCTGCGCCTTTTGCAGTGGTTGGTTCTATTGGTGTTGTGGCACAAGTACCAAACTTTAACCGTTTACTGAAAGAGCATCATGTTGATTTTGAATTATACACAGCAGGTCAATTTAAACGTACAGTGACCATGTTTGGTGAAAATACACCTGAAGGTAAAGCAAAATTTGAAGAAGAATTACAACAAACCCATGAGTTATTTAAGCACTTTGTAGAGAAATATCGTCCACAATTGAATGTTGAAAAAGTTGCAACAGGTGAACATTGGTATGGTCGTGATGCGCTAGATTTGAATTTGGTGGATAAACTACAGACTTCAGATGAATACTTGCTTAATTTATTGCCACACCATGATGTGTATGTGATTCAAACGCGTCGTAAACCAACATTGGGTGAAAAAATTGGTTTGCAGGCAGCACAAATTGCAGACCAATTGGTTCCAAGTGTGATGCATAAAGTGATGGAAAGTTTAAGCAATGCAAATGCGAATTTGGTGCAAATGCGTGATCCTAAATTATAAGATTTTATTAAGATTATGATTTATAAGCTCACTTCGGTGGGCTTTTTTATGGCTGAGAAATGCTATAGTGCTTTGAATTAATAAAAATACATCACAATTTAAACCGTTATGGGTACATTTTTAGGATTTATTGGTTTTCTAATTTTGATTATTTGTCCGATATATTGTGCGATGTATATGGAAGCAACTGAGAAAAATGAGGACCAGAAAAAGATGACATTTTTTCTTGCGTTTATTCCGGGCATCCTTGTTTTGATTTTGGCTGTGTATTTGAAAACTGATCAACCGATCGAAACATCACAAGCCTGTGGAGTGGTCAAGTTCTATAAAAAATATGCAATTAAACATGATCATTTTGAACGAATAGCCATTCAATTTGAGCATTCTGAATACAATAGGCATCTGTTATTTGATGAAAAACTGCTAAGAAAATCAAAAGGAGAATACGTTTGTTTTGAATATCTGGATAAGTTTAAAAATACGGGTTTGGCTGAGTCCAAAATTCTAAGATGGATTGATGAGTAGTGAATAGCATTTAAATGATTTATTTAAGTTTCATACGCATTGATTTTCATTAGTCAGATAAATTAGTTCTTAGCTTTAGCTTGTTGCAGCAAATAAATACCGCCTGTGATCATGGCACCTAAAGTTGCAAGCAGCATGTCCACATGGGCATCCCAGATATCTCCTTGCTGCCCATTGTAATTTTCTGCATCTTCGGGAGAAAGTTGAATAGCAATCAACCATTCAATCCATTCATAAATCAGGCTGGTTGCCATTACAAATTGAATCACCAATAGAAAAAGCACATAAGGTTTAAGGTTAGGTAACCAAACTTGAAATACACGATAGAAAAAAGGGTAAAGCAGAAGACCATAAGCCAAATGCACCCAACGATCATACATGTTGCGAGTCCAACCCATAGTTTGATTTAAATCAAAATGAAAAACTTGCAGGATCCATTCGTTATAAGGCACATAGGAATATAAATAATGAGCTGCTAAAATATGGATCAAAAGAAAAGCTAAATAAAGAGCAAAATTGATAAAGCTTAAGCCTATTTTTTTCAAAGTAATGTACAACACAAGCAGCATAAAAATGGTTCCTGCTTGATGAAGTAAATACGATTCAAATTCTAATGGATGAATACTGGCAATTGAAATTGTAGCAGCAACAATCGCTAAACAAATCCAGTGTTTAAAAGTAAGTTGGTATTCGATCATTAAATTTATTCATATAAATAGTTAAGCATAAAAAAGCGAAGCCTAAGCTTCGCTTTTTAAATTAACAGCAAATTAGATTTTAGCAATTAAATCTTTAATTTGTTTTGCTTGTTCAGCAGCATTACCTGTGTAGCTTGCAGGCGTCATTTCCGCTAAACGTGCGCGATCCGCAGCAGGCACAGCTTCAAGTTCAGTGCCATTTACGAAGTCTAGCATCATCTCACGCGTCATGGCTTGACCACGAGTAAGCGCTTTTAATTTTTCGTATGGCTTTTCGACGTTATAACGACGCATTACTGTTTGAATAGGTTCTGCAAGTACTTCTTGAGCATTGTCTAAATCTTCAAGAATACGAGCTGCATTCAACTCAAGTTTACCAATACCTTTTAAGCAAGCTTCAAATGCAATTAAGCTTTGAGCAAAACCAACACCCATGTTACGAAGAACAGTTGAGTCAGTTAAGTCACGCTGCCAGCGAGAGATTGGTAATTTTTCGCCCAAATGTGCCAATACAGCATTGGCAAGACCCAAGTTACCTTCAGAGTTTTCGAAGTCAATTGGATTTACTTTGTGTGGCATGGTTGAAGAACCGACTTCACCATCTTTAAGTTTTTGTTTGAAGAAACCTAAAGAGATATAGCCCCATACATCACGGTTAAAATCGACCAAAATGGTGTTGAAACGACGTAATGCATCAAAAAGTTCCGCCATGTAGTCATGTGGCTCAATTTGTGTCGTGTACGGGTTGAAGTCTAAACCTAAAGATTCAACAAAAGCTTGTGAGTGTGCAGGCCAGTTGATGTCTGGGTAGGCAGATAAATGCGCATTGTAGTTACCTACAGCACCGTTAATTTTGCCTAGTAATTCAACATTTTGGAATTGTTTAATTTGGCGTGCTAAACGGTATGCAACATTCGCCATTTCTTTACCCAAAGTTGTTGGGCTGGCAGTTTGACCGTGCGTACGAGAAAGCATAGGCTGTTCAGCATGTTTTTCAGCCAATGCTGCAATTGCATCAATAATTTGCTGCATAGATGCAACCAATACATCACGACCACTTTTGAGCATTAATGCATGAGACAAGTTATTGATGTCTTCAGAGGTACATGCAAAGTGAATAAATTCACCCGCATTTTTAAGTTCATCAATATTGGCAATTTTCTCTTTTAAGAAATATTCAACCGCTTTTACATCATGGTTGGTTGTGCGTTCAATGTCTTTAATACGGTTGGCATCGTCTTCAGAAAATTGAGTAACGATGGCATCTAAAGCTGCATTTGTTTCAGCACTAAACGCTGGAACTTCAACAATTTCAGGGTGGTTCGCAAGCGCTTGCAACCAGCGCACTTCAACAGTCACACGAGCATGGATTAAACCAAACTCAGAGAGGAAAGGACGCAAAGCATCACATTTGCTAGCGTAACGTCCATCTAATGGAGAAAGTGCAGTTAAAGCGTTCATGGTGATTCCTTAAACTTTGGAATAAAACGTAAAACGAAAATTTCGTACAGCATGAGGTTAGATCACCTGATACTGTAAACGAGCGAGATCTTGAATATCTTGAAGCAGTTTACGTTTGCTAAAAATCATGCCCCAAGAGCTTCCTCCAAGCTGACGCCACAAATGTGCCATTTGTAGACCAGTAAAGAGGGCAGCACGAATTCGGTTGGTATGCGCTGTATCCTTAAATGCTTCTGCATTGCCACGCACCATAATACGAGGATTAATTTGTCCTGCGGTATCGACATAGGTTTGGGCTAAGTTGGCAAGAATGCTCGGATGCGTATAGTTATTGTCGAAAAAAGAGAGTTGTTTTAGAATTTTTTGCTGTGATTTTTCAATAATTTCTACAAACTTTGGATTACTGTAGACCTTTTTTTCTAATTGTAATAATGCCATAGCATAGGACATGGGAAGCTTGGCATTCGAGAGTTTGGGTAAGCGGGATTTCGGTGCAGGATTAAACGGTTGGGTAATACTGCTTTCTAGGGTTTTTAATCCCAGAGAGATATCAGCAAGTTGATTGAAAAAATCTAAGGTTTGACAGGATTGATTGGACGTTGGACGGATATTTAGGCTGGCTTTAATGAGCTGTTCTAAATAGAAATTCCCGCTATCTCCGATGCTCTGTCGCCCAGAAATAGCGGTCATATGGGTGAGTTGTGTTGCCTGAAACACAGCCGCAAGCGCCAATGCACGATTTTGGCGTTGACTTAAAGTTTGAGGCTGTTGAAACGGTAACTCAACCATACCGAACAATCCTTTTATGCAATAAAATCTGGCTTAGGGGCATTGGTATGATGAATGACACCACCACCTAAACAAATATCATCTAAATAAAACACTACACTCTGACCTGGAGTAACAGCACGTTGTGATTCATCAAATTCAACGCGAACACCATTTGGCATTGTGTCATCTTTATATAATACGCAAGCTTGGTCGGGCTGGCGATAACGGGTTTTTGCCGTACAGCGGAAACCTGTAACAGGGATGTCTTGTTCACCTGCAACCCAGTCAATCGCTTCACTCCAAAGCATTGTACTTTGCATTAAGGGGTGATCATGACCTTGACCGACCACAAGGCGGTTATGTTCAATATCTTTATGTAAGACGAACCAAGCACCTTCGTCAGCACCTTTCATACCACCAATGCCAATGCCGCCACGCTGACCGAGCGTATAGTACATTAAGCCGTGATGATCACCAACCTCTTTCCCGTTATCCAATACAATTTTTCCGGGTTGAGCGGGTAAGTATTGTTTCAAGAAGTCATTAAATCGGCGTTCTCCAATAAAACAAATACCTGTTGAATCTTTTTTCTTTGCAGTAGCTAAGCCAAGTTCTTCGGCAATGCGACGAACTTCTGGTTTTTCAATTTCACCCACAGGGAACAAGGTTTTATTAATTTCACGGCCATGTACGGCATGTAAGAAATAAGTTTGGTCTTTATTTTGATCTAAACCACGCAATAAAGGAGCGTATTCTTCACCACGAGAGTTGGTCATGGTTTCACCGCGACGGCAATAATGACCTGTGGCAATAAAATCCGCACCTAAATTCACGGCATGGTCGAGGAAGGCACGGAATTTAATTTCTTTATTACACAAGATATCTGGATTTGGGGTACGACCTGCGGCATATTCAGCAAGGAAGTGTTCAAATACACGATCCCAATATTCCATCGCAAAATTTGCAGTATGTAATTTAATCCCAATTTTATCGCAAACGGCTTGCGCATCGGCAAGGTCATCCATTGCGGTACAATATTCCGTGCCGTCATCTTCTTCCCAGTTCTTCATGAAAAGTCCTTCAACTTGATATCCTTGTTGAAGAAGAAGTGCTGCAGATACAGAAGAATCTACACCACCAGACATACCGACGATGACACGTTGTTGCATAGGATTAAGCATCCAGATTTGAGATAAGAGGAGAGTTTTGGTGCTCATAAATGAGCGATAAAGGGTATTTTTGCCCAGCGAGCGCATCTTTCACTGCTTTAATCACTAACGGGCTACGTGCACGAGCAGTTTCTTGAAGTTCATCCAAGGTCATCCATTTTGGACCGATAATCCCTTGATCGAGTTCAGCTTCAGGAAAATACTCTAAAACATGTGCTAAAAAACAAAATCTAAAATAAGTACGGTCAGGGAACATAGGCGGAGTGTAAGTATAAATGCCTAATAGAGCATCTACTTCAACCGCATGACCTGTTTCTTCCATGGTTTCACGAACAGCCGCTTGAATAATGCTTTCACCACACTCAACCTGCCCAGCAGGTTGGTTAAACACCGTATGTGTAATGCCTTCGCTATATTCTTCGACAAACAGAAACTTTCCGTCTTTTTCAACGACAGTAGCTACAGTGACATGAGCTGCCCAAGCGGTCATAAAAAAGTACCATGGAATAAAAGGAGTATTCTACAAAATTTAGAAGGCGGTGGCTATGTTGACAGGCAGTTTTCTTCGGGGGGAATCAATTTTCTGTTGGTTTAATCATGCTGTTTTATTTCTTAAGTTCCCACTAACTCGTGAAATGGTATTAGGGTATTGCGTTATTTTCAAAAGATCTAACGATATATCAAGCCTAATTACGCTTTGAATTAATGTTTTTCATTTAGTTGCACTGTTCTAGAAATAAATCTGTGATATGTTGGTTTAGTTCTAATTTTAATCACATCAAAAATGAATAAAGTTCTTCACAATATCTCATCAACGATGACCATAACCTTCTTGAGAGGCTGTGTGTAAATTTTAGAACTTATCTTATAATTCTATAATCCAACCCTCAGCCAATAATGGTTAGGGTAATGCTCTGTTCATTATTGGTAAGAACGGAGCTCTAAATGTCTAATTTAATTACACGTAAAGCACTAATTATAGTTGATATGCAAAACGGTTTATTCAAACAAACTGTTGCACCATTCAATAATAATCACGTATTGAATAATATTAATCTTCTGATAGAAAAAGCTGACTTATCTCAGGTACCTGTGATCTATATGCGTCATGTTGGCTTAGCTCAAACGCCTTTAAGTCCAGAAAGCTCAATGACTCAGCTCATTAGTGAGCTGAAAATGGGTAATCATCACAATATTTTAGAAAAGCAGCACCCGAATTGTTTTAGAGAGACAAATTTACATAAAATTTTGACTGAGCTTAAAATTAAAGAGTTGGTAATTGTTGGAATGAAAACAGAGTATTGTATTGATACAACTGTACGAGCTGCGGCTGATTTAGGTTTTAGTGTAAGCCTTATTTCGGATGCACATACAACTTTTGATTCTGAGCAACTCTCGGCTCAGCAAATTATAATGCACCATAATTCAACGTTAAATGGAGCTTTTGCTAAACTTACTACAAGCGCTGAGTTTAATTTCTAAGCTGACGAAGCGATTCTATACTGCATATGATCACGTAAAATTACGATTGATACATGAGATATTAAAAAATAGCCCCAGACTAAGGGGCTATTTAAAATAAACTTTACGCTGAATATTAATCTTGTTCTCGATAATTGTTTGCCACTTTTACATAATGTCGTGCAGAGTAAGTTAAAAACTCTTTTTCTTTATCGGTTAAAGGACGCGATTTTTGCACTGGGCTACCGACATAGAGATATCCACTTTCCAAACGTTTACGAGGTGGAACTAAACTACCTGCGCCAATCATTACATCATCTTCGATAATCACATCATCTAAAACAATACTGTTGATTCCGACCAATACACGATTGCCAATGGTACAGCCATGTAAAGTGACATGATGTCCAATCGTGACATCTTCACCAATAATAAGAGGAGAACCGTTCGGTTTAGCATCATTTTTATGGCTAACATGCAGCATGCAGTGATCTTGCACATTACTGTATTTGCCAATGCGAATACTATTTACATCGCCGCGAATCACTGCGAAAGGCCATACGGAAACATGATCTGCCAGTACGACATCTCCAATCACAATAGAGGCATCATCAACATAGCAGCTTGCATCAATCTTTGGTTTGCTATCTAGATAAGGACGGATATTTTTTTTCATGTTCATACAGCATCATTCAGCAATTTAGAGCAGAGTATAAAAGAAAAAAGCACTCGTATTTACATACGAATGCTTTAACTTTAGTTTAAGTCGTTAAATCTTAAAATAAGTTTGCAAAGAATTGTTTAATATGGTCGATTAAACGTGCAAAGAATCCAGCTTCTTCAACCGCTTGTAATGCAATCAAAGGTTTCTCTGAAATCACTTTGCCATCTAAGCTTGCAACGTACTTACCAACCACTTGACCTTTTTGTAAAGGAGCAGTGAGTTTAGGCTGAACCACAAGTTGCGTTTTAATCGCATCTGCTTTGCCTTTAGGCATAGTCACATTGAAGTTTTCGGCTAAGCCAATTTGAACTTCATTTTCTTTACCAAAGTAAACTTTTGCTTTCGCCAAAACTTGGTTTGCAGGTTGAACTTTAACAGTTTCAAAGTTTGCAAAGCCCCAAGCTAATAAGCTACGTGTTTGTGTCGCACGCTCTTGTACCGTTGGAGTACCAAATACAACAGAGATCAAACGCATTGGACCACGTTTTGATGAAGTGGTGATGCAATAACCTGCTTCTTCCGTATGACCTGTTTTTAAACCATCTACACTTGGGTCAGTATAAAGCAGGGCATTACGGTTGCCTTGTTTAATGCCATTAAATGCAAATTCTTTTTCAGAATAGATTGGGTAGTATTTTGAACTGTCATGAATGATATGTTGTGCGAGCATTGCCATATCTTTTGCAGTTGAATAGTGACCATCCGCAGGCATACCAGTCGAGTTGATGAAGTGGGTATTGGTCATGCCCATACGTTTTGCTTCTTCATTCATCATGTAAGCAAAAGTACCTTCATTTCCAGCAATATGCTCAGCCATTGCTTTAGACGCGTCATTACCCGATTGGATAATGATACCACGCAACATTTCTAAAGCTGTTGCCGTACCATTAAGTGGTACATACATACATGATTCTGTGCTACTACCACGACACCATGCAGATTCGTTCATACGAACTTTTTCATCTTCAGTCAGCTCACCCTTCAACAGTTTTTGTTCAATGATGTAACTGGTCATCATTTTTGTCATTGAAGCAGGTGCTAACTTTTCATTTTCATTTTTCGCTGCGAGGATTTGCCCCGTCTCATAGTCCATCAAAACATAAGATTTATTATTGAGTTCTGGCGGCGTAGATAAGACAGTTGCTGCGAAAGAGAAACTTGGTAATAGTAATGTTGCAGCAAGGGCGCTTTTACGGATCATTTCTAGCGGGTTCCAATATCTTGATGTAAGCACAAAGAACTTAGCATTCTAGGACAAAGCATAGCCGACTTCTACCTGTGAAATCGGCTTATTTCAAAAGTATTGTAACCAATTTGTTTCAATTACTATAGGTGGTCAATTCTTGACAGATTTCTTTATTTTTATCATCGCCCGCAGTTTTAGCATCAGATTTTGCCTCAGCTAAAATTGGCTTAAATTTTTTGTTTTTACTTAATTCAGCCAATGCAGAAACAGCATCTTTTTCTTCAGGAAGATGTTCATGTGCAAGTTTGGCATAGCCTTGTTCAAAGCCATTTTTATTGTCAACTAGGCTAGGGCAAATTTCTGAAAGTACATAAATTGCAGCAAGTTCTTGTTGAGTAACTGTTTGGTTTGGTGTGACTTCAATATTTTCGTCTTTGCTTTCTTCTGCATGAGTGAAAGAAAAAGTAAACGCGGTGAGTAAAGCTAAAGATGTTGTTTTTAAAGCAGTGAATTTCATAAACAATAAACTCAAAAAGATCAATCTATGTGAGCTAAGGTTAAACAGATTATGTAGAAATGGAAGAGGGAAAGTGTATATAAATGGTTGAACATAGTGAAGAAGTTGTGGACTTGGTAAAATACAATTAAAGCTTACGAACAACTTGACTTGAAGTCATTCGTAAGTAATTTCAGCAATTACGCTTGATATTCAACAACATCCATACATACAGCTTGTTGTTCTTCTTGACTGGTTTCTTGAGCAGCTTTACGTGTTTCTTGCAAAATAGATTTATATTCTGGGTCAGACTGGAGTTGATCTATAGTTATTGAACCAGAGTAGTCTTTTAAATACATTTGGGTGAGTAATTTTACATTCGCATCTAATTTTGCATTCTTCCCAATAACCGCAGGGCAGACTTCAGCCATAATTTGAGTAGAAGCGATATCTTCTTTTAGAATGCTATTGGCTTCTTCTTGGCTTAAACCATCATTTGCGTTGACTGTTTGAGTAAATAAAACTGCAAGACCAAACCCCAAAACACTACGAAATGATAAAGTTTTAATCATTGTAAGGCACTCATTTAGTGATAGATATTGAGCGCTAATATATATAATTTCACATATAATTCAATGAAATGTTCTAGTCAGTCACTTTTTAAGGCGAGTTTTTTGTGAATATTCTAATAGCCAATGATGATGGTGTTTTTGCGCCAGGGATACAAGCTTTAGCACGTGCGTTAAAACCATTAGGTCGTGTGGTGATTGTAGCACCTGAAAGTGAACGAAGTGGTTTTTCCAGTGCTTTAACTTTAGATCGACCGCTGCGACCAATCTCTATTGCACCAGATGTTTGGGCGGTGAATGGAACACCAGCGGATTGCGTGTATCTTTCAATGAACGGATTATTCGATTTTGAGTTTGATTTGGTGGTCAGTGGCATTAATAGCGGTGCCAATCTTGGTGATGATGTACTGTATTCAGGTACAGTCGGTGCGGCATTTGAAGGGCGTTTAATGAAACAGCCTGCAATAGCAGTTTCTTTAGCAGGAAGCAATGTACGTAGTTATGAGCATCCAGAAGATTACGCGGTTGCAGCACAATGGGTGCATGACTTTATTCAGGCAGGTTTACCAGAATTACCACCGCGTCATATTTTGAACATTAATATTCCTGATGTCGTCGAGTTGCAAGGTCAGAAAATCACCTATCAAGGTCGTCGCTATCAATCTAAACCGATTACCAGTCATGTCGATCCACGTGGTCGTCAAGTGTACTGGATTGGCTTGTCTGGTGAGGCAGTGGCTGAGCCAAAAAAGGGGATTGCAGGTATTGAGTCTGATTTTTTTGCTGTTGCTAATGGTTTTGTCAGTATTACCCCCATTCAAATGGATGCGACCAATTATGAAATTTTACAGAACTTGCATGAACAGTATCGCTAAAACATCAAAAGTCTTGTAAATGTTGTAACTTTGTGAAAAAGTCCGTGAATGCGGATTTTTTCAAAATATTTTTGCTACTCTTACGCGCATGAAAACCAATAAAGACATATAGAGAGGAAGATAAATGCCTGCGATGTCGCAAAATCGGATCTTTGCTACGCCAACAGCATTGTTGAAAACCCTAGTAATCTCAACTGCTATTGTGACCACTGCTATTTTAAGTGGATGTGCATCTAAACCTCAAATTAATAATCCGACCCGTTACGCAACGGCTCCAGACTATTATACTGTGCGCTCTGGCGATACCTTGAGTGGAATTGCGGCACGTTATGGACTAAGTTATGTCAGCATTGCCGATATGAATGATATTGCACCGCCGTATCGCATATATGTAGGCCAGTCACTTAAGTTGAAAGGCTCGGGCAATAATCGTCGTACCACCACGACTCAAGCAGTCACTCAAACGGCTCCGATTCAACGTCAGGCAATCACGTTACCAACCACTCCGCCAGCCACGACAACACCTTCGACCACCAGCTCTGTACCTGCTACTCCAGCACAAGTAACTTCTTTGCGTTGGGTTAAACCATCGAATGGCGCTGTAATTGAAAACTTCAATTTAGCCAATAATGTGAAAGGTATTCGTTATAGTGGAAATGTAGGTGATCCAGTGTACGCCGCTGCAAATGGTCAAGTGGTTTATGCTGCTGATGGGCTGAAAGAATATGGTAACTTAATCTTAGTTAAGCATATTGATGGTTATATTACGGCTTATGCACATAACAGCAAGATGATTGTGAAAAGCGGAGAAAATGTAACGGCTGGTCAAAAAATTGCGGAGATGGGTTCATCTGGTGCAAGCCGTACCATGCTTGAGTTTCAAGTACGCTTAAATGGTAAACCAATCAATCCGACTAATGTTTTACCAATAAATTAAATTAAGATCATTACAACTTTTAAATTTCACCGTATAATCCAATGAGTTGCTTTTATCGAAAGGTAGGAGCATCTCATAAGTTTAGAGGGAAATTTATGTTAGATCAACTTCGAGCAATGGGAGTGTTTGCTTGTGTTGTGGAAAAATGTTCGTTTAGCGGAGCCGCACGAGAGTTAGGAATTACTACAAGTGCTGTAAGCCAACAGATTCGTTCTTTAGAACACGAGATGGAAGTGATCCTTCTACATCGTTCGACACGGAAATTGAGTTTGACTGAAGCTGGACAAGCTTTTTTTCATAGCTGCCAAGAGATGCTAGCTGCTGCAGAGCGTGGGAAGATTCGTATTAACGAATTACGCGATGACCTAGTTGGGGAGTTGCGTATTTCGACAACTCCAGAGTTAGGTGCAAATCACGTTATTCCTGCATTATCACATTGGATGTCGGCCCATCGAGGTTTAGCTGTTCATTTGGAAGCGGACAATCATTATATTGATTTGATAGAAGGTCGAATTGATATTGCGTTACGCATGAGTCCGAAAATTGAAGATCAAAGTTTACATGCGGTTCCACTGGCCCGCGTTGAACAAGTGTTAGTTGCTTCACCAAGTTATTTAAATCAGACGGCACCAATTTCGCGGCCAGAAGATTTAAAGAATCATGATTTGATTCCTGTTAACTTAATGAAAAACTATGAAAGTTTTGCATTCCAACATGGTATTTCTGGTGAAACTGCGAGTATTGAAATGAAGTCGCGTTTAACCACCAATAATGTGTTGGTTGCCAAGTCTTTATGTTTGCAAGGACATGGAATTTCTCGAATTTTATATCTTGATGTTCAGAAAGATTTAGTCAATGGTACATTGGTAGAGGTATTACCAGAGTGGAAATTACCTAATTTTTACTTATATGCGATTACATCTAAACGTGAACAACAGCCTATGAAAATTCACCGTTGTTTAGATGCATTGAAACAATATTTTAGCCAATTACCCGGTGGCAGAATTTATCAAGAAGCTTCATAAAAAGCTGAAATAAAAAAGCCGCTAAACGCGGCTTTTTTTGTTAAGCGATGTAATACATATTACATCGCTTTGTGCTTAAACAAGGTAAGTTTGAATCATAGTGACTAGACGTTGAATCAATTGATCGGCTTGCTCTTGCGTGATATTTAATGGTGGCAATAAACGTACCACTGAACCCGCAGTTACATTAATAATCAGTTGATGTTGATCACGCGCAATATGAACCAATTCTGCACATGGTTTAGGTAATTCGATACCAATCATCAATCCAAAACCACGCACTGCTACTTTTTGATCAGAAAGCTGTTGTGCCAACTGCTGAACAATATAGCGTCCCATATTTGCTGCATTTTCAATTAAGTTTTCTTTCTCGATCACATCGATAACAGTGTAAACCACACGTGAACCTAGAGCCGTACCACTATACGTTGAACCGTGGTTTCCAGCAGTGAGCACACCTACACCACGACCTTGGGTCATCACAGCACCAATCGGGAAGCCATTACCCAAACCTTTAGCTGTAGTAAGTACGTCTGGCACAATATTGGTGTGTTGATAAGCAAAATATTTACCTGTACGACCATTACCTGTTTGAACTTCATCGAGCATCATTAACCAATTGTGTTGATTACAGATGCGACGAATATCTTCTAAATAACTAAAGCCTTGCGGTGCTGTATTTACACCGCCTTCACCTTGAATAGGTTCAACCAGAATAGCCACGATATCTGGATGTTGAATTGCAGCTTCTTCAATGGCTTCTACGTCACCAAAAGGTACGCGAATAAAACCTTCAACCAAAGGTCCAAAGCCCTCTTGGACTTTCTTATTTCCTGTAGCAGATAAAGTCGCTAAGGTACGCCCATGAAATGAATGATCTGCGACAATAATTTTAGGTGTTGCAATACCTTGTAAGTGTCCGAATTTACGTGCAATTTTGATTGCACCTTCATTCGATTCTGCACCGCTATTCGAGAAAAAAACTTCTTCCATGCCTGCAACTTGTGCAAGTTTTTGTGCAGCAGCAGTTTGCCAAGGGACTTCAAATAAATTGCTGGTATGAATAAGCGTAGCCGCTTGTTCTGCAATAGCTTGGGTCACTTCAGGATGCGAGTGTCCTAAACCACAAACTGCAATACCTGTTAAGGCATCTAAATACTCAGTTCCATCTGCGGTGTATAAATACGTTCCTCGACCTCGGACAAAGCTGATCGGTTGACGGCCAAACACTGGCATCAAATGAGATGGTTGATCAGTTTGTATAGGGGCTTGAGTAAAGGTATTCATAACTAACTCGTATTTGATAAGAAATTAAAAGCTTCACTAGCATCGGCATATGGAAAGTATGAAAATGATAGTGGATTGATTTTCCAATTCGATGAGAATTGGAAAACAATGCCTATATAAGCAAAATCTCATCTAGAATTAAAGTCTGAATGCAAATAAAACTGGAAATATTGCTTTAAGCATACTGTTTTGTTGTGTTTTGGGTATAATGCAAGGCAGATTAGTTGAGGATTCATCAATGACTGAACAAACACGCGATACAGAAGCGTTAATTCGTGACCAGATTGCTAAACACGCAGTTCTTCTTTACATGAAAGGCACTCCGCAATTTCCACAGTGTGGTTTTTCTGCACGTGCGGTAGAAGCTCTCAGTCAAATTGGTCGTCCGTTTGCTTACGTTAATATTCTAGAAAATCCAGATATTCGTGCAACATTACCGCGTATTGCGAACTGGCCAACATTCCCACAATTGTGGATTAACGGTGAGTTAATCGGTGGTAGCGATATCATGCTCGATATGTTCCAAAAAGGTGAATTGAAGCCTTTAGTTGAACAATACAGCCCTGCACCAGAAGCATAAGCAATTGCTGATGTAGTAAAAAGCCAACAGTTAGTTGGCTTTTTTTATGCGTAGGAATATAGAAGTTGAGGGCTGTTACGCCATTTTTAAATGTGGTCGTAATGCGGGGAGGTCTTGGTCGTGTCCCACCATATAGGTGTATTGCGCTAGGCTGAACATTTCCAAATCTTCTTCACTATTACCATAAGCGTAAATGCTTGCATATTCAGCCACAGGATATTGCTGAGAAACACGGTTCTTCTTTTCAATTCGACTACAGTCGGCAGATTGATAATATCCTGTAAGTCGACCATCTCGAATTTCAGTTTCAGTACAAATGAGATCAATCGACAATAATTGGCATAATGGTTTTAAATATAAATCGACCGATGCTGAAACCAAAACCACATCATGTTCAAGGGCTTGATGTTGTCGCAATTGCTCAATAAATTTAGGCTCTAATTCGTGCATCAGTTGATGTGCATATTCTTCAGCAATTTGCTGAATTTCAGCATAATCTGTGTCTTTAAACATGCCATAGAACAGTTTTGGTCGCATGGCGTGGGCAGGGTAGACATTTAAATAGTAGGCTTGAATCCATGGCAAGAGTTTCAAGCCTTGTTTAACAATATGTCGTTTGGAGAGTGCAAAAAAAATAAAGCCAGTAAAGCTGTCTTTTTTGCACAAAGTGCCATCAAAATCGAATAATGCTAGATTTTTATGCGTTTCGCCCGTTGCATACATGTTTCATAACGTCCATTCACACGGCTGGCAAACCAGTTGGTATTATAATCACGACTTAATTTGGGTCCAGAAATGACCACTTGAGGCATCATGGCATAGAATGCCTTTTTACCTGTTTTTTCTTCATATAATTTAGTCACTGCGCGATAGGTCGCAGTTTCTTCAAAATCTTTCTCTTTTTCTTTTTTCAAATCACTACGAATTTGCCGTGGTGTAACTAAAACGTTATTTTGAGCAAATACATTGATTAACTCACGTTCTGACTCGCTTTTTGCTGAACGTACAGAACCATCTTTATCATAGAGTAATAGGTCACCGTCAAGGCTGAGTTCGGCTTCAGTCAAGTCATTTAACATGCTTTGGAAAGCGGCATTGCGACTCGAATACATCCCTGAGTTGTAATCAGCGAAACGGTAAATCGCCTTGTCATAATCCGTTGGATACATCATTAAACGGTGAATGCCGTAATATAATCCGCCGTATTGGCTGTATAAATCGGTACGTAACTCAGCAATATTACCACCTTGACGCTTATGCGCCTTGGCATATCCAATATGGACTTGCATAGAACCCAATGTTGTAATTGGATTCATTTTTTCACCGACATCTTGCCCAACCAGTTTGGCAGCGCCAGTAAGTGCACTAACATGATAATGCTGCGACATATAGTCGAAAATTTCACGGTAAAGTTCGTCTAATTGGCGCTCGGTTTGTACGCGGCGCATTTGACTTAAATAGTTATCTTCAGGGCTTGGTTGCGTTTTTAAGACTTCTTCAAAATAACCAGCAACGGTACCACCAATTTTTTCACCCAATTTATCGGTAAATTTTTCAGTGAGGCGGTCTTGCACTTCTTTAACTGCTTTTTCACCCAAACCTGGCACTTTAGGATCGGCAACAAAGTTAGACTCTTGATCGACTACGGCCACAATACTGCAAATATTTTCTTTGGTTTGTGGAATACCCAATTGTTCGGTAATGTCGAAAATATCTTTAGCCCAAGAACTACGGTCATTCGTACGTGATGGAATAAGACGCTTAATTTGATCACTGTTTAAAGTAGGCTCGTCATCTTTCCACCATGAGTGATCACCACAGGCAATAAGACTAAATGAGAGTGCTAATACACTTAATGGCTTTAGTGATTGAATTAGGGATACAGAAAAAGCAGTTTTTCTCATAGTCTCTGGGCAATAGGTAAGGGGTGAGCAAATAGAGCAGGTGCAGTATACTATGTTGCTGATTAAAAGTTATGAATATATGTATATTGGTCTCTATCAACTGTCAAATAATTTAATTGTTGCTCCTGCGACAGTGGGGGGAGTAAGTCGGTTTAAGAGTTGATATATTAAAAATTTTTATAGTTGAGGTGCTGAAGGATACGGAGATTGGTTTTCTCTAAAGAGGACTTAATCGCATTACTTTGATGATATGGGTTGTTTGGGCTATATAAATAAAACAGTGAATGAATAGGCTTGGTCAAAATTTATTATATGGTGTGTGAAGACGTTAATGTTCAGAATTAATGATGCTAGATAGTCAAGATGACTGGAGTTTGATTAACATAAAATACGCGCTATCAAATTTTAAACAGCATTTTGTCATGAACTGATTTTGTATTCTTTTGATGTTTTCACTGAAATTTAAAAGACTTGCGACCTACTGCGATTGATATCATTTATATTTATAATAAGTGTTTGGATTATATGGATTTAGTAGGTATAAATAAAATTTAACTAATACGCAGCTATGGAAAACTATTCAATTTGAAAAGACTATTTGATAGAATAATGCCGGCTGGTTTTTGTTAGTCGATTTATTTTAAAATTCTGTTGCTTTAACTTGCGTGAATTATTTAAGTTAACGCTTAAAGTTGTTGTTTTGTGTTATTTTTTTGTAAATGCTATAATTTGGCATTGATAATATTTCTTTCTTAATACTGCTAATTATGATGCAACTCCACATATCCCGCTTGAATATGAGTTCGGTTGATCAAGAATTACCAGCTATAGAAAAAATTCCTGCGATGCAACGTCGACGCTTATCACATCTCGCAAAACTGGCGTTGAACAGTGCAATGCAGACTTTAGACACCTGCAATGTCGATTATATTGTTTGGGTGTCGCAATATGGCGATGAAGCAAAAACACTAAATATTTTAGAAGATGTGTTAAGCGAGCAAACCCCTTCACCGACTCAATTTTCAACGTCGGTACATAATGCAATTTCAGGCCTCTATTCTATTTTATGTCAGGATACGACACCTGCGACCAGTTTGGCGGGTTCGTGGAATGATGGGCTGATTGAAGCCTATGCGTGGTTAAAAACAATGCCCGAAGCCCGTCAAGTTTTACTGGTGTATTATGATGAAGCCTTGCCAGAAATGTATATCGAGCATCAGCCATTTGCTGCTTTTGCGATGGCAGCGATGATTTCATTAGCGCCTGCCAATTTGATGTTGACGCCAAAGCATACGGATTCAACGCCAGCGTATCAGCAGGCTTTAGCATTTAATGCGTTTTGGGCTAATCCTGAGCAAACTGAATCTGAAGCGTGGACAAAATGCTGAAATTAAATCGAATCAAGCAAAAAGCCAACTATGTCTGGCGCGTTGGAGCGACAGGGTTTAGTTTTGCCAGCTTTGGCTTAGGTGGCGTGGCGATTGGTGGTTTGATTGCACCCCTGGTCAAGCTGAGTTCAGCAGACCTTGAGCTTCGAAAGCAGCGCACTCAAAAAGTGATTAAGCACAGTTTTAAAGGTTTCACCGAAATGATGGTGAAACTGGGCATTATGACCTATACGGTTGAAGGCTTAGATAAACTACAACACAGCCAGCAGGAGTTGGTCATTGCTAATCATCCGACACTGATTGACGTGGTGGTTTTAATTGGTTTAATGGAACAAGCAAACTGCGTGGTCAAGCAGGCGCTGTGGTCAAATCCATTTACCAAAGGCCCTGTACAAAGCGCAGGCTATATTTTAAATGCAGGTTCTGAACAATTTATTCAGGACTGTGTACACAAATTACAGCAGGATCATGCGGCGTCCTTGTTGATCTTCCCTGAAGGGACGCGGACGGCAAAAGGTGAGCAGCTAAATGACTTTCAGCGTGGTGCGGCCAATATTGCTCTGCGTGCAGGTGTGCCGATTCGCCCTGTGCTGATTACCTGCACGCCATCGACCCTGACCAAAAATGAAAAATGGTATCACATTCCAGAACAGCCTTTTCATATCCATGTGAAAGTGCTGGATGCGATCCGAGTGGAAGACGTATTGGATGATGTAACGGTCAATCCCAAAAATGTGCGTCAATTAAATCAACAATTACAGTGGTTTTTTAACCAAGAGTTATCCGTAAATGAGCAATCTTGCTGACGAATTAAAGCAAATGATTATTGATGTCCTCGCCCTTGAAGACATCCGTATTGAAGACATTGATACAGATGCGCCTTTGTTTGGTGATGGTCTGGGTTTGGATTCGATTGATGCTTTAGAACTGGGTTTGGCATTGAAAAAGCGTTATGGCATTCATCTGAATGCAGAGTCAGCAGATACCAAAGAACATTTTAAATCAATTCAAAGTTTAGTGGCTTTGGTTGAAGCACAGAAAACAGCATAAGAGGTTGCTATGCTTGCTCAAGAAACCGTGTTAGAAAAATTACGTGAATGGATGGAAGATTTGTTTGAAATTGCGCCTGAAGAGGTGCAGTTAGAATCAAACTTGGCTTCAGATCTTGATGTTGACAGTATTGATGCCATTGATTTAGTTGTGAAAATTAAAGAACTGACAGGTAAACAAGTCAATCCTGAAGACTTTAAAAATGTGCGTACCGTGCAAGATGTGGTGGTCGTGATTCAGAATATGTCTGCTGCATGAACAATATTTTAAAAGGGATAGCAGGGGTCGGATTGATTCTCTATCCTTTTTTTGTGGCTTATGCTTTAGCGCATGGACAGTATGTCTGGGTCAGTGCGGTATTGATTGCACTAGGCGTCCTGCGCTTATTGAGTAAGGGTAATGCCTTGCTGTGGCCATTGACGGGTTTTGCTATTTTATGTGGTGGGCTGAGTTTGATTTTAAAAGATCATGCGTGGCTTAAACTCTACCCTGTCTTTATGAGTCTCGGAGCGCTGTTTATTTTTGCCAGTACCTTGATTCGACCACCTTCGATGATTGAACGTTTTGCACGTTTGGCAGAGCCTAATTTGCCCGAAGAAGGGGTAGAATGGACCCGTCAAGTGACCAAAGTTTGGTGTGGATTTTTCTGCATCAATGTGGTCATTGCCTTGATCACCGTTTTTTTCGCACCAATGAAGATTTGGGTGCTGTATAACAGCTTGATCTCTTATGTCTTGATGGGTGGACTGTTACTGGGTGAGTTTATCTTGCGTAAGCGTCAACAGCGACTGCATCAGGCACAGAAATAACAGCATTTCCGTTAGGGCAACTTAAACGGTGGCCTCGAACTATAGCGATTAGAAATACGGTTTTTAAAAACAAATTTTATGTCTTGTCATTTTCAGCATCATCTCCATTCATCGCGTCCCTTGTGTATTCAGGCGGACTCAGATCTCATTTCATTTCAAAATTTTTGGTTAGATGTGGCTGAGCAAGCTGCGCAAATTCAGCCGTTGGAACAGCCTGTATGGGCGCTTTGGCAAGAAGACAGTTATGAGTTTTTAGTATTGTTGTTTGCAGCCTTGCAAGCAGGCAAGCAAGTGCTATTGCCGCCGCATCGGGTCAGCGACTTAGAAAAAGAACTGGCTGAGCAGCAGATTTATTTTTTAAAACGTTTATCGCCGACAGCGCCGTCGACATTCGAGCTTCAATTTGATGCTGCCTTTTTCAATCAAGCCCAGTTGTGTTTTTATACTTCGGGCTCAACTGGGCAGCCGAAAAAGATTCCGCGCACTTTGCAACAACTGTTCAATGAAGTCTGTGGTTTAGAGGCCAGTTTTGATTTGCCTGAGCAAGCGGTTGCGATTGCCACGGTGAGCCATCAACATATTTATGGGTTGTTGTTTAAGTTGTTGTGGCCCTTAGCCAGTGGACGCAGTTTTTACCAAAAACAACTGGCTTTCCCTGAAGATGTGGTTGATATTCAAAAGAAAATTGCCCATGTGCAACTGCCCAATTATGTGATTTCTAGTCCTGCATTGTTGAAGCGCTGGACCACAGATGTGGTATTGCAAGACTGTCATATGGTCTATTCCTCTGGTGGAAAGTTGGATGCTGGTGTGCGCCCTTTGCTGAACCGTCCGATTACTGAAGTGTTTGGTAGTTCTGAAACAGGCGGTATCGCTCACCGTCAGGTAGATGATGCACTATGGACCCCCTTTGCCAATGTCGAAATTAACTGCGCCGAGCAGCAAGAGTTAGCCGTTAAAACCAACCATGCTTTTAGCGCGGATTGGATTTTTACGGGTGATAAAGTACAGTTCGTGGATGCAAAGAATCCTAAAAGTTCGTTTCAGTTATTGGGGCGTTTGGACCGCATTGTCAAACTTGAAGAAAAGCGTTTAAGTCTCGATGCAATAGAAGCGAAACTCGCTGAACTGGCCGAAATACAACAATGCCATGTTTTAATTCATGAAAAAGAACAACGTCAGATTTTGGCGGTGGTGGTTGTGTTGACCGAGGAAGCTCGTGTACTGCTCACAGAAAAGGGCAAAGCTTCCTTTACCGCACAATTGAAAAAACAACTACAACTGAAATTGGAAAGTATCGCGATTCCGCGGCAGTGGCGGTTCTTAACGCAAATGCCACAAAATGCACAATCGAAGCTGAATAAACAGTATTTAAAATCGCTCTTTCAGCCGATGAGCTTGCCTGTGGTGCTGACGCAGCAATCTCAGGATACGCAGATCAGTTATGCTTTAGAATTCATGCCAGAGTTAGAGTGCTTTAAAGGCCATTTTCCGAACTTCCCCATTTATCCGGGCGTAGGACAAATTGGTTTTATTCAGCATTTTGCTAAACAAAACTGGGCAGATTTACTGTGGTGTAATGGTTTTGAGCAGTTAAAATTTCAAGGGCTGATCCAACCCTATCAAACGGTGGAACTGGTCCTCAGCCGTAAAGCACACAAGGTCAGTTTTGAGCTGAAAAATCAGGACAAAATATTGGCATCAGGACGTTTGCTATTTGCTGTCCCTTCAGATGTTTAAGCCGAGAGACAAAATGAAACACTGCTTTGTGATTCCTGTGTATAACCATCCGCATTATTTGGCCGCGTTACTGTCACATTTAAGCTCTTTTGAGTTACCTATCATTATGGTGAATGATGGTAGTGATGCTGCTTGTACGGCGGTGTTACATCAGCTCGCGCATGACTACCCAATGGTCGATTTGGTTGAACATACCCACAATCAGGGTAAGGGGCAGGCGGTGATCACGGGTCTCAAGCATGCCTTTCAATGTGGCTATAGTCATGCCTTGCAATTGGATGCTGATGGACAACATGACTGGCAGGATGTGCAACGCTTTTTAGACACATCTATCCAGCATCCCGAAGCCATGGTGATTGGTCAGCCGATTTTTGATGCGACTGTTCCGAAAAAACGTCTCTATGGCCGTTATGCAACGCACATTTGGGTGTGGATTAACAGCCTGTCTTTTGACATTAAAGACAGCATGTGTGGCTTTCGTGTTTATCCTTTAGCGCAGACGGTAAACATTTTAAATACAGCCAAGTTTCAACCGCGGATGGGCTTTGACTCGGAAATTTTGGTGCGGTTGAAATGGGACAATGTGCCGTTTATCAATCTGCCCACGCATGTGATTTACCCTGAAGGCGGTATTTCACATTTCGATGTTTGGCGGGACAATTTGGGCATGGCGCGTGCGCATAGCCGCTTATTGGGTGGCATGCTGCTGCGTTTCCCCAAGCTGATTTATCAGAAAGTCAAAAGCTAAGGCGGTCAGAGAAGCATATGCAGAAATGGAGCGCCGTAAAAGAGCGCGGCGGGATGTTACCGCTGATGCTGATGTTGGGTTTCTACCGTTTGGGTGGGCGCTGGTTGTGCCGAGTCATCTTGTACTTTGTGATTTTATGGTACTGGCTCTTTTCCAATACCGCGCGTCAGGCTTCCCTGTTGTACTTAAAAAAACTGCATCATTTTGCAGGTGTACAGTCCCCGTTTCAGGCTGAGCCGCAGCTTTGGCACAGTTATACGCATTTGATGCAATTTGGCGAATGTATTTTAGATAAAATTGAAGGCTGGCTTGGGCATATCCCTGAGCAGAATTTAAAGCTGCATGGTCATGCACACTTTCGTTCGCACTATCAAAAAGGTGCGGTCATTGTGGTGTCACACTTTGGCAATATTGAATTACTGCGCGCAATCAAAGCAGAGCATTCGCAGAAAATTAATGTATTGGTGTATCAAAAACATGCCACCAAGTTCAATGAATTTTTAAAAAAACTAAATGAACATGCCGATGTCAATTTGGTTTCGGTGGATGAGTTGGGAATCGAAACTGCATTGATTTTGCAGGATAAACTCGATCAAGGTGAATGGGTGATTGTGGCAGCAGACCGCGTACCCGTGCAGTCGGATCGGGTACAATCGGTTGCTTTTTTAGGTGAGCAGGCGCTGTGGCCGCAGGGCGCTTGGATCTTGGCCAGTTTATTGAAAGCTCCTGTATTGGCAGTGTTTTGCTATCGAGTTGATACACATTTTGAAGTGCATATTCATCAAGTTGCGGAGCAGTTAAATTGGCCACGTAAAGAGCGTTTACAGGCCATGCAACAGACCACACGACAGTATGTGGAATTGTTGGAGCAGCATTGCATACGTGCGCCTTATCAATGGTTTAATTTTTATAATTTTTGGAATAAAGGATAAGTCTTGTGTTAATTGTTGGGGAAACTCCGCTCAGTATTGAAGATGTTGTGGCTGTAGCACGTAAAGAAAAACAGGTGGCATTGCCTACCTCTGCTGAATGGACAGCATTGATTCAACGTGGCGCAGATTTCCTTGATCAGTTGTTGCAAGACGAAGGCGTCATATATGGTGTGACCACGGGTTATGGTGACTCATGCTTAGTCGAAATTCCAGCCCACCAAGTGCATGAGCTACCGCTACATTTGTCGCGTTTTCATGGTTGTGGCATGGGACAAAACTTAGACTTAATTACGGCACGAGCTGTGGTGGTGGTACGTTTATGTTCTTTGGCGCGTGGCTATTCGGGTGTTTCACATGCCTTGTTGCAGCGTTTGGTCTGGATGTTGAATGAAGATGTGATCCCTGTGATTCCCTCGGAAGGTTCGGTGGGTGCCAGTGGGGATTTGACGCCTTTGTCTTATATCGCTGGGGCATTGGTCGGTGAGCGCGATGTGTATTATCAAGGTCAGATCGTACCGATTGCACAAGTGTATGCCGAAAAAGGTTTGCAACCTTTGGTGATGCGTCCTAAAGAAGGCTTAGCTCTAATGAATGGTACAGCGGTCATGACCGCCATCGCCTGCCTGAACTATAAAAAAGCAGAACAGATTTCTTTTGCCAGTACTTTGATTACTGCACTGAATGTTTTGGCTTTAGAGGGTAATCCAAGCCATTTTGATGAAGTGTTGTTTGCCCAAAAACCTCATCCAGGACAGCAACATGTTGCAGCTCAGTTACGTGACTGGTTAAACAGTGAGGTGCAGACCGAGCACCAAAGTTCACGCCTGCAAGACCGTTATTCACTGCGCTGTGCACCGCATGTGATCGGTGTATTTGAAGACTCTAAACTGTGGCTGCGTCAGTTTATTGAAAATGAGCTGAATTCAAGCAATGACAACCCATTGATTGATCCAGTCAACCTGCGTGTATTGCATGGTGGACATTTCTATGGCGGACATATTGCCCAAGCCATGGATAGTCTAAAAATCATGATCGCCAATATTGCCGACTTGATGGATCGTCAATTGGCACAGTTGGTGGACTATAAAATGAACAATGGTTTGCCGCGTAATTTAACTGGCTCAAGTGCTGAGCGTTTGCCGCTGAATCATGGCTTTAAAGCGGTGCAAATTGGGGTTTCGGCATGGACGGCAGAAGCCTTGAAACAGACGCTCGCTGCGTCAATTTTCTCACGCTCAACCGAATGTCATAATCAAGACAAAGTTAGCATGGGCACCATTGCTGCGCGTGATGCCAGTCGTGTCATTACTCTAACCGAACAAGTGATTGCAGCACTCAGTTGTGCAGCGGTTCAGGCGGTCAAACTCAAAGGTGTAGATACAGAACTCAGCCCTGTTTTAACAGCATTTCAACACTGGGTGCTTCAGAGCTTCACCTATGTAGAGGAAGATCGTCCTTTGCAACATGAACTTCAGGCATTGGTCAATCGCTTTGAAGATTTAGAACTGTTAGACAGCATTGCTGTTCAATATTCATAGGAAATGAGCATGTATGCTGATGTAATTATTGAAGTGCCCTTTCATGATGTCGATACCATGCATGTGGTATGGCACGGTCATTATTTAAAATATTTTGAAATTGCACGTTGCAAACTGTTGGATCAATTTCACTATAACTATAATCAAATGCGTGACTCAGGCTATGCATGGCCTGTGATTGAAAGCTATGTCCGTTATGTACAAGGCATTGAGTTCGAACAGAAAATTCGCGTGCGTGCCATTTTGAAAGAATGGGAAAACCGCCTGAAAATTGAATATCTGATTTTTGATGCGGTTTCGGGCAGAAAGCTGACCAAGGGCTTTACTTCTCAAGTGGCGGTACACATTGAAAAACGTGAAATGTGCTTCCAATCGCCACAGGTATTGTTGGACTGTTTAAATGCATGGCTTGAGTTCAAAGCGGAGTAATGCAAGCATGATTCGATACAAATTTTTTAAGCCGATTTTGGTTGCGTGTACAGCCAGTATGATGACTGTGCTTGCTCCCGCAGTGAATGCACAAAGTACTGAATTGAAGCAGGTGTTTACTCAGCTTGGTGCAACGCCTGTGGTGCGTGCCCAATTTGAGCAGCAGAAAAAATTGGCCTCTTTAAATAAAACCTATGTGTCCAAAGGCACGGTGCTGTTCAGCAAAAACCAAGGCGTGTTGTGGCAGATTCAAAGTCCAGTCAAAGCCGATTTGGTGGTGACACCGCGCAAGTTGGTACAAAAGACACAGCGTACTAGCAGTCAAATTGAAGTCGATAAGACTCCCTATGGCTCTGTAGCAACGATGTTTTTACAGTTGATGTCGGGCAATGAAGCGGCACTCGCTAAAAACTTTAATGTGGTGTCTGCCAATTACAGTCCGACGCAGTGGAATGTCAGTTTGACACCGAAAAGCAGTCTATTTAAAAAGCTTTTTGTCCAAGTCGATGCGCAAGGTCAGCGTTATGTGGACCGTATCACGATTTTGGAACAAGCCAATAACCGCACTATTATTCGTTTTAGCCAGCAAACGGCTCAACCTCAAACTTTAACGGCTGCGGAAAATGCGCTTTTCCAATTGGCAAAATAAGTTTAGCGCCCTTTGGCTACTGATTTTGTGTGTCATTGCTTTGGCACTGGGCGCGGCGTGGCTGAATAAAGGCATTAAGATTGAGACCAATATTTTTGCTTTGCTGCCAGAGGCTCATCAAGATGCTCATCTGGAACAAGCACAGCAATATGTCAGTCAGCAGTTAAATGACAAAGTTTTTGTGGTATTAGATGCCAAAACGGATCAGCAACTCGAACAGGCAACGCAAGCACTCAAAACCCAAGCCGACCAAAGTCAACTGTTTTTACCTGTTCGTCCACAGCTTGATCCTGATCAATTTGCCCAAGCGCTGTATCAACACAAAGCAGGGCTATTATCCAAGACCGATCAGCAGATGGTGCAGGAGCAGGATGATGCCGCACTGATAGAGCAAGGCTTATTGCAACTGATGAGTCCGGGCATGCCGATTACGGCTGAAATGCTCAAGCAAGATCCCTTGCTACTATTTCCGCGCTATGCAGTGGGTTTAAGTACTTTACAAAATAATGCCGATATCAATTTAGAACAGGGCTTTGCCACGATTCGTGATGAGCAGGGCATCTCGCGCCTGATGGTGCTTCAGCTCAATAACAGTCCCTATAACATTGCCTACCAAGAGCAGACCGCTGCTTTTATTCAAGATATCAATCAGCAGCTCAATCAGTTGCAGGTTAAACCGCACTGGACAGGTACGTTATTGTTTGCACAGTTTGGTACCAATTCTGCCAAAGAGGAAATCTCGACCATTGGCATGGGTTCAACCATCGGGATTTTACTGCTGGTCTGGTTTGGCTTCCGTTCGATACGACCCATGCTGACGGAAATGGTTGCGGTGGGCACAGGCAGTCTGGTGGCCTTTGCGGTAACATATTGGATTTTTGGCGAAATTCACCTGATGACACTGGTCTTTGGTGCCAGTTTGATTGGGGTCTGTGTCGATTTTTCATTTTACTTCATGGCCATGCAGTCTCAGCACCGACAGATCGATGGATTTACTGTTTTAAAACCGTTGCTGCCGAGTCTATTTGTGGGGCTGATGACCACGCTATTGGCCTATGTGGTGCTGAGTTTTACCCCATTTCCAGGTTTTAAACAAATTGCAGTCTTTTCCATGGTTGGATTGAGTGCCGCATGGGTGACCAGTATTTTACTGCTGCCGCGTCTGCCTGCGCTGAATGCGGAACCTGCGATACGTATACTAAGTTTTATTGGTCAAGCACGTAATTATGTGCAAAGCCACAACACGCTGCGCTACGGCATGATTTCACTGATTGTACTGGTAACAGGCAGCAGCCTCGCCTTTCTGAAAAGTAATGATGACATCCGTAATTTACAAAGTATGGATGCCACTTTAAAGCAGGAAGATCAATACATCCGTTCGCGTTTTATGCAACAGCAAAGCAGCGAATATTTTGTGGTACAGGGCAGAACACCCGCAGAATTAGAGCAACATGAACAGCAATTGCTGGCAAAACTTGCTCCCTTACAGCAGGCTGGCAAATTGGATGCTGTGCAAGCTTTAGGGCAGTGGATTCCATCGCTTGAGCAGCAAAAACACAATATCGCAATGTTACAGGCGATTCCTCAGCCCGCTTTGGTGGAATATGCGCAAGCGTTGCAGCTCAATACTGCCGATGTTTTAAACTGGCAAGCCCGTTTAAAAGACCAACCGTTATTGACCGAAGCAGTCTTTAAAGATCATCCATTGCATTTTCTGCACATGAGCCAGACGCAACGTTTAGTGATGCTACAAAATGTGCATGATGTACACGCTGTGCAGCAGCTTGAAAATGCTGATGTGCAACTGTTACGTCCTGTTCATCAACTGTCTGAGTTATTCAAACAACATCGTGAACAGGCGCAGTGGCTATTGCTTAGTGCTTTGGTGATTTTAGCCATTGGCTTAGGGGCACTGTATGGCAAAAAATCCATTCTGCCTTTGGTGCTGCCCGTCAGTATGGCTCTAATGACCACTTTTGCGATTCAAGCATGGCTGGGTGTCGAGATTAATTTATTCAGTATTATGGGCACTTTTTTGATCATTGGAATTGGGGTTGATTATGCGATTTTCTACCGCCACGGACATGATCACCCGCAGGTGGTGGGCATGGCTTTATTCCTATGTATGATGTCGACTTTCTTTAGTTTTGGTTTGTTGTCTTTCAGCCATACTTATGCCATTCACAGTTTTGGCTTAACAGTTTTATTGGGCGTTATTTTCTCATTTCTTTATGCCACACTTTTTACATCTTCCGATGCAAAACATGTTGTGGTTCAACAATATCAGCCAAAGAGCTGAGTTAAAGGGTACAGTGCAATGAGCACCATGCAACAGACAGATGTTTTAATTATTGGGGCGGGACCATCAGGCAGTTCGGCAGCAGCTTTGCTACGCCAAAAAGGCCATCAAGTCACAGTTATCGAAAAGCAATATTTTCCACGCTTCTCCATTGGTGAGTCTTTATTACCGCAGTGTATGGTGTTTTTAGAAGAAGCGGGTTTATTGGATACGGTTCGTGCACATGCCGACGAATATGCCTTTCAGTATAAAAATGGTGCAGCCTTTTTAAGAGGCACGCAGCGCAGTTTTTATGACTTTACCCAAAAATTTAGTGAAGGCCCAGGCACCACATGGCAGGTAAGACGTGCCAATTTTGACCAGCTTTTGGCGCAGCAAGCCGAAAAAATGGGCGCAGATATCCGTTTTGGTCATGAAGTTTTGGCAGTCGATGTGGCATCTACACAGCCGATTTTGACGGTCAAAGATGAGCAAGGCAACAACTATCAAATTCAGGGTAAATTCCTCTTAGATGCCAGTGGTTTTGGTCGCATTTTGCCAAAGTTTCTCGATTTAGAAAGTCCATCGGACTTTCCAGTGCGCCGTGCGGTCTTTACCCATATTGAAGATGGTTTGTTGGATGATCCTGAGTTTGACCGTGAGAAAATTTTAATTACTGTGCATGAAAAAGATCATCGTGCATGGTATTGGTTGATTCCCTTTGCCGATGGACGTTCTTCATTTGGTATTGTGGCGGAGCAAGATTTTTTTGAAAAATATGGTTATGACGGCAGTGCGGACTATGACTTAGAAGCCTTGCAGAAACGTATTTTAGCGGATGATGTCAGTTTGTCACATGTGCTGCGTCACGCCAAACATGATACTCCTGTGCGGACTTTAGTAGGCTACTCTGCTGATGTAAAACACTTGGCATCTGAAAACTATGCACTACTCGGCAATGCAGGTGAGTTCCTAGATCCTGTCTTTTCCTCGGGTGTAACGATTGCATTGAAATCTTCCAGCTTAGCGGTGCCTTTGGTCGAGCAAGTACTGCAAGGTCAGGCGGTAGATTGGATGGAGCAATACGAAAAGCCACTGCGTAAAGGCATTCAAGTGTTCCGTGCCTATGTCGAGTCATGGTATTCAGGTGAGTTTCAGGATGTCGTGTTTTCGACTCAGCAGGATGAAAAAATCCGCCGTATGATTGCATCTTTACTGGCAGGTTATGCATGGGATACGACTAACCCGATTCATCGTAATGCCAAGCAACGTTTGAGCACCTTGGCAGAATATTGCCGAGAAGCACAACAACAGAAAGAGTTGCTGACTGATGAAACTTAAGCTGTGTTTGAAAACCATCAGTTGGGTTTTAGCCAGTTCTTTGCTCTGTAGCGCCTGTCAAAGTTGGATCCCTAAAGCACAAGGATTGGCGACTCCGCAGTGGGTAGCACAAAATTACCAGCGCCAAGACCAAATTGAAGTGCAGTGGAAAACGCAGAGTTTCAGTTTTTTACTCTATCAGCAGCAACAGGGACAGTCGCTTGACATGCTGGCACTCAGCCTTACAGGGCAGCAGTTGTTTAAGCTCAGTTTTGATGGTCAAAAGGTTAAAGTCGAACAGCGGATTGAGCCGATGAAGTTGTTACCATTTGATTATGTGGTGCGCGATATTCTATATGCAACTTATCCAAAGTTTGCTGCATTACACGCTGCTCAAAATACGGTCATACAAAAAGACGATACCATTTATATTCAGCAGCAGCCTGTGTTGAAAATTCAGCAAACTGAGGGGGCAATTGAGCTAGATAATCTGCAAGTGCCTTATCAGATGGTGATTAGCGCAGTGAGTAATACTTTAGAAGATGATCAAGGCGACCATCATGACTAAAAATCTACAACATGTTTCAGCCGTCGGTATTCAGTTCAGTGCGGCGCTATCGGCTTTGGGACAAAATGCCGCTGAGCTTCAACGTGCCTTAACAAGCACAGAAAATACCTTGTCGCAACGAGAGGATCTGATTGCGGGGCGTACGGTATGGGTAGGTGCATCTGATCAAGCCTTGATTCAAGCAGTCCTTGAAAACTTGAGTGGTGCGGACTCACGGAATTTACGCTTTGCCTTGACGGCTTTGGCACAAATTGAAACCGAAATTCGTACTTATACCGCACAGTTTCCAAAACAACGTCTTGCGGTGATTATCGGCACTTCAACCTCAGGCATCGCAGATAATGAGCCTGTATTGAAAGTCCAGTTTCAACAGCCAGTGCCACAGTCTGTACAGCATCAAAAACAAGAAATGGGCAGTTTAGCAAAAGCCTTACAACAGTATTTGGGCTGGGAAGGACCTGCCTATACCATTTCTACCGCCTGTTCCTCAGCGGCCAAAACCATGGCAGCGGGACAACGTTTGCTGAATGCCGATTTGGCTGATGCTGTCTTAGTGGGTGGAGTCGACACTCTATGCAAGCTGACCTTAAATGGTTTTGACAGTTTGGAAAGTTTATCGAGCAGTATTTGTCAGCCTTGTGGTGCTAATCGTGATGGCATCAATATTGGTGAAGCCGCAGGACTATTTTTACTGTCCAAAGCGCCTGCACCTGTGATGCTGTTGTCGAGTGGTGAGTCAATGGATGCATGGCATATTTCAGCGCCACATCCAGAAGGGCGAGGGGCTGCGGAGGCGATGCAAAAAGCATTAGCTGTTGCACAGCTTGAAGCAGGTGATATTGGTTATTTAAACTTGCATGGTACTTCTACACCGCAAAATGATGCGATGGAGATTAAGGCGGTACAGACCATTTTTTCAGATGAGACTGTGGCATTGAGCAGCACTAAACATAAAACAGGACATTGTTTAGGGGCGGCAGGTGCAATCGAAGCCTTTATTTGCCAGCAGGTTTTATTGGATCAATCTTGGTTGCCGCTGCATCATGCAGGTGAATTGGATGATGCTTTGACTGGACAAAATTATGTGCTTACTCCGCATTTGACTATACCCATTCGCTATGCGATGAGTAATTCTTTTGCTTTTGGTGGCAGCAATATCAGTTTAATTTTTGGGACGGCTTTGCCATGATGGATGCAGTACAGTTTATTCCGCATGAAAAACCGATGGTTTTTGTCAGTCATCTGATTGAAGCCAATGATGAATTTGCTATTGCAGAACTTCACATCACGCCGGATTTGATGTTTTGTGAGTCAGAAGGTTTGCCGACATGGAGCAGTATTGAGCTGATGGCACAGACCATCAGTGTCTATGCAGGCTATAAAGGACAAACTCAGGGTTTGCCACCGAAAATTGGTTTTTTATTGGGAACGCGTAAAATGCAGTTGCCTTGTGCCTATTTTAGTTTGGGCACAACTGTGCGGATTCGGGTAGAACAAAGTTATCTGCATGAAGGTTTAGGGCAGTTTCATTGTGAAATTGAATATCAAGAACACAAATTCAGTGCCATGTTGAGCGTATTTGAGCCTGAAAATATGAATGAAATCATTGGAAAATTAGTGTGAACAGAAGAATTTTAGTTACGGGTTCGAGTCGTGGAATAGGTAAAGCGATCGCTTTAGAGTTAGCAAAGGCAGGCTTTGATGTCACGGTACATGCACGTTCAAGACAATCAGAAGCAGAAGCAGTGGCACAGGAGATTCAAGCCTTAGGTCAAGACAGCCATGTGTTGATGTTTGATGTGAATGACCGTGAAAAAATTGCAACGATTTTAGAGCAAGATATTGCACAGCATGGTGCTTTTTATGGGGTTGTGCTGAATGCAGGACTGACCCGAGACGGCGCTTTTCCTGCATTGACCGATGATGATTGGGATGATGTGGTTTCAACTTCATTAAATGGTTTTTATAACGTGCTAAAACCAGTAATGATGCCAATGATCCGCTTGAAAAAAGGCGGACGTATTGTGACCATGTCTTCAGTGTCAGGAATCATGGGGAACCGTGGACAGGTGAACTATAGTGCTGCCAAAGCGGGTTTGATTGGTGCGACCAAAGCATTGGCACTAGAGTTGGCAAAACGTAAAATCACGGTGAACTGTGTGGCTCCGGGTTTGATTGAAACCGAAATGGTGAGCGAAGAAGTTAAAGAACATGCCTTGAAAATGATTCCACTGCAACGCATGGGGCAGGTAGAAGAAGTCGCAAAAGCGGTGAAGTTTTTATGTAGTGATGATGCCAGTTATATCACTCGCCAAGTGATTTCAGTCAATGGAGGCCTAATCTAATGAAACGTGTTGTCGTGACAGGCATGTCTGGAATTACATCTTTAGGCGAAACCGCAGAACAAATTTTTGAGCAATTTGCACTAGGCAAAAGTGGCATTCGCTATATGCCTGACTGGGAAATTTATTCCGATTTACGCAGTAAATTGGCCGGCCCCGTTGAGTCTTTTACCGTACCCAAGCATTTTAACCGTAAAGTGACCCGTGGCATGGGACGTGTTGCCTTAATGTCTGCCGTATGTGCTGAAAAAGCATTGGAAGATGCAGGATTACTGCATGCGGATATCTTAAAAAGTGGCGATGCAGGCGTGGCCTTTGGTTCTTCTGCGGGCAGTGTGGATGCTGTACGTGAGTTTGGCTCGATGTTGATTGAGCACAATATGAGTCAAATGAATGCCACGACCTACATTCGTATGATGTCGCATACCAGTGCAGTCAATATGACCGTGTATTTTGGCCTAAAAGGTTTAACGCTGCCGACCTCAAGTGCCTGTACTTCAGGTTCTATGGCCATTGGTCAAGCTTATGAAGCGATTAAATATGGCAAACAAACCGTGATGATTGCAGGTGGGGCAGAAGAACTCAGTGCCGCAGGTTCAGCGGTGTTTGATGTGTTGTTAGCAACCAGTATGAAAAATGACCGTTCAGAGAAAACGCCACGTCCGTTTGATGCAGACCGCGATGGTTTGGTGGTCGGTGAAGGAGCAGGCTGTTTGATTCTAGAAGAATATGAACATGCCCAAGCGCGCGGTGCCACCATTTATGCCGAGATTGTCGGTTATGGCAGCAATACCGATGGTCAGCATGTGACTCGACCTGATTCTGAAATGATGGGCCGTTGTATGCAGTTGGCGCTGAAAGATGCACAGCTTACCGCCATGGATATTGATTATGTCAATGCGCATGGGACCTCGACCGATCAGGGGGATATTGCTGAATCACAAGCGACTGCGCGTATTTTGGGTAAAAAACCGATCAGCTCATTAAAAAGTTATTTTGGGCATACGCTCGGCGCGTGTGGCGCAATTGAGGCGTGGCTGAGTATTGAAATGATGCGACGCAATCAGTTGGTGCCTACACTGAATTTAGATCAGATTGATAGTGCTTGTGGTGATCTGGATTATATCGTTTCAGATATGCGTTCAGCAGAAACGCAAATTATGATGAGCAACAATTTTGCTTTTGGGGGGATTAATACCTCCTTGATTTTTAAACGTGTCTAATAAGATAAGGGTAGAACAATGTTATTCAAAAAAATCTGTGCAGTCGCTGTGTTGTCTTTAGGTGCGATTGCATCAGCTCAGGCTGCCGATAAAATGTATGATTTTAAGTTTCAAGAAGCTGTAAACCGTGCTGTTGCAGATGGCGTGCTGGATGGCTCGGTAAAATTTTATTTGGCAGGAACCAAGTCGGGTGGCAAAGTGATTGAAAAGGGCTTAGTGACCAATAAAAAGACCAATGGTTTTGCCAAGTCTGCGGAAACTTCATGTGATCATGTCCTCCGTTCAGCATTGATTCAATTCCAAAATACCGCGAAAGCCAATGGTGCAAATGCTGTGACTAATCTGGTGAGTTTCTATAAGTCGAATGAAACACGTAGCACCACCACCTATCAATGCGCGAAAGGTACGGCACTAGCAGGCGTGGCATTGAAAGGGGATTTGGTAAAATTTTAGATCAATGAGACGTGGGGGAGAAAATCCCTCACTGTTTTAAGCAATAATTTAGAAATTTTCTTGAGCAGTAATGAATCGTATTCGATTTTCGTATAGCTCATCTAAAGTCAATGTTCTGCGGTGAAATCTATTCGATTGTGGTCTGGCATTGCTGATTGTTTTAAACAAAATAGAATTAATTTTATCCAAATTTAGATGTTATTCACGAAAATAAAAACATAACATCAACGATCTAGATAAACCTATTTGAAATCCATCTTTAATGGATAGAGGTCTGGTAATTGGTTAAAACCAATCATCACCTTTTCAAAGGCTGCAATAACATGTAGAGGGTGTACGTCAAATATATTCAGTGTGAACCCGTACAGCTTTTAGGAAATCCCATTACGACCAGTGATTTGATCACTTGTATCATGCACAATTGTAAAGTCTGAAAAATCTTGTCATGTTAATGAATAGATATTTTTCTCCGAAATCTCTACACTAGCCATCAATTTTAAAGCGCCTGTTTTTGTTCTAGTGACCCTTCTTAGTATTGACCAATAAATCCAGTCAATGTTTTGTGCTTAAGCTCAGTCGTTGAGTGAAGTATTCTTGCTGGATTTAATTCAATTTCTGTTTCAGTTCGTTTTATTCACGTATCTGCACGTGATTTCTTACTGAAACTCTTTGAAGCCTTCAATGGTGGGTAGTTTTCATACTGAACTCAGACTTGAGCTTTATCGTGTATTGTAACGTTTGCGAGTTGGCATTTAGTGATTATTCCCATGCAATTTACACCATAATTTTTATAAGGTGTAAATAGGGTGTAGCAAAAAATCATTAAAACTCAACTAGAAGCGACTAAACGAAGTTAAACGAGGTTTAAGAAATTGAGTCAAAACAACACTATTAAAGAATTGTTTGATAGATCAATAGATAAGAAACTTTGGATCGCTCCTATGGCGGGTGTGACAGACCGTCCGTTTCGTACGCTTTGTAAATACTTTGGTGCTGGTCATGCGGTCAGTGAAATGATGACAGCGGACAAAACCTTACGTATGAGTAAGAAAAGTTTGTATCGTGCCAACTTTGATGGGGAATTGGCACCAATTTCAGCACAAATTGCAGGTTCCGACCCTAAAGATTTGGCAGAGGCTGCACGTTACCAAGTCGCAAATGGGGCACAAATCGTCGATATTAATATGGGGTGTCCTGCCAAAAAAGTCTGTAATAAGTTGGCTGGTTCAGCTTTATTACAAGATGAAGATTTGGTTGCGCGAATTTTAGATGAAGTTGTTGCTGCGGTAGATGTACCCGTCACGCTCAAAACACGTTTGGGCTTTTTAAATGGCCATGAAAATATTTTGCGTGTAGCACAAAGAGCCGAGCAAGCAGGTATTGCTGCTTTGGCATTACATGGGCGTACTCGTGAAGATATGTATTTAAATACGGCACGTTATGACTTAATTAAAGAAGTTAAACAATTGCTGAGTATTCCCGTGATTGCCAATGGTGACATTGATAGCCCTGAAAAAGCCAAATACGTATTGGATTATACTGGGGCAGACGCGATTATGATTGGGCGTGCTGCACAGGGCCGACCTTGGATTTTTAGAGAAATTGCACATTATTTAACAACTGGGCAGCACTTGGCTGCACCACAGATTTCTGAAGTCAAAGAAGTTCTACTAGGGCATTTGACCGAGCTCTATCAATTCTATGGTGAATATTCAGGCTGTCGCATTGCACGTAAGCATATTGCTTGGTATACCAAAGGACTACGAGCAAGTAATGAATTTCGTCAGAGCATGTATAAAGTTGAAACGACAGCGGAGCAGGCTCAAGTCGTTGAGAACTATTTCAATTTATTATTAAGTGAAGGGCAAACCATGCATGATGTTCAGGTCGAACAGATTAATTTGCTTGATGTGTAGAAGTCTTATATCAAAAGCCCAGCGATTGCTGGGCTTTTTATTTATTGCGCCTGACTTAATTCTAAGACCAGTTGATTGATGAGATCAGCAGCTTCCAGTTCACGAATTTGAGCGACATTAGAGCCTGCCCAAAATGCGCCATAGCCATAGTCACCGTGTTTATTCGCAGCAGCATTTAATTGTTTGGCTAAGTCATAAGTGTATGGATAAGCTGGTACGGCAGGACGGTTAGGTTGATCAATTTCAGTATGCCAAGTGTTCACTAATCCACGTGCTGGACGACCAGAAATACTGTCTGTAATTTGTGTAACAGGGGTATCCAACAATGCTTTACGATAAGCGGCATTGGCATTTGAACTTTTACATTGTACAAATGCTGTACCGAGCTGAACAGCTTGAGCACCAAGCTGTAGCATCAGATATGCTTGTTGACCCGTCATAATTCCACCTGCTGCAATCACGGGTATATGGCAGTGTTGACTTAGCAGTTGTACTAAATCGGAAGTTTGGATTGCACCATCAATACTTTGGTTGAAAATACCTCGGTGACCACCTGCTTCAATTCCTTGTGCAATCACGACATCTATCCCTGCTGCTTCAATTGCAAGTGCTTCAGGCAAATTCGTCGCAGAGACCATAGTGATGATGCCCGCAGCTTTTAATGCTGTTATTTGATGTGGGTGCGGAATACCGAAATGAAAGCTTACGGCTTTAGGTCGTGTTTCCAGCACAAGATTTAAAAAATCATCATTGTCTAAAAAACTTGGATAAATACATTCGAGCTGCTGAGGAGCAGGGACATGTAGGCGCGAGAATTGCGGACTTAAATATTCGATCCATTGCGCTGCAATCGCTTGATCTAAAACTTGGCTTTGGTGGCAGAAGAAATTCACTTGAAAGGAATGATCTGTTAAGGCTTGAGTTGCGAGAATTTGTTCGCGTGCAGAATTTACAGAGCTTGCCCCTAAGCCTAATGAACCTAATCCACCTTGATTAGAAACCTCTGCTGCCAATGTGGGTGTTGAAACACCTGCCATAGGCGCTAGAAAAATAGGATGTTTAATTTCTAGTTGTTCTAATAAAGACATAATCAGGCTCCATGTATTTACTTAACTGTGCCCAAGCTAAATAAAATAAGCAAATAATATTCACTATTTAATCTAGAAATATGTTTTGAGAAATACAAAAGTGAGCGTTGTTTTATGATGGGTGTTGGCGTTTTTTCATAGCATTATAGTTAAATCAATACGTTTTTATAGGCAATAAAAAACACCCTATAGCAGGGTGTTTTTTTATTAAATATTACTGTTGAGCTTTTTCTTTTACATCACCAGCGCCTTGTTCAACAGCACCCGCAACATGAGCTGTTGCATCTTTTGCGGCATCTTTCACGTCTTTTGCAGCAGCTTCGGTTTTAGCAGCAGCCTCATCCGTTGCAGTATCAATTTTATTTACAGCTTCATTCGTTGCAGCTTGAGTTTTGGCAGCAGCCTCACTAGCCGCATTTTCCATATCATAGTTCGCTTGTTGAGCAGCATTTTCCAAATGCTCGCCTGTCGTAGCACCTGTTTCTGGGGCTTTTTCTTTACTACATCCAACCAAAGTCACAGCAGCAGCAAGACCTAAAGCAATAAGCAATTTATTCATAAAATGTTTCCTTTTTATTTGTTCTATCCGACTAAGGGATAGACAAAATATAAAGTAAATTTACTGAAAGTATGATCAAAAAATGTTAAGTATTTGTAATTATTATTAATAGCCAGATGTGGGGCTGAAACATAGAGAGAGTATTATGTAAAAAGTCAGTGATGTGATTTGAACGCGTTAAAATATTAGAAATTTAAGATGGATTTTATTGTATAAAGTGATTACGAAGAATTAATTTCTGCACTGTTTGTTTCATTTTTAAAGGGGTGAGTGAGTTCTATTTTGAATATAAATGATGTTTTGAGCAAAAATGCAAATCCAGTATTAATTAAAATATATTTGAGTTCATTATTTAATAACCATTTAAAACAATGATTTAAATCCTATTTGATGAGATTTTAAGCGTTGAATTGGATTAAATACATATAAATATTAAGTGATTTTATCATCTTGTTTTTTATTAAATGTTAAAAAAATGATGTTTAATGTCAATCAAATTCATTATAATGTGAAATAAATCACACTTTTGTTGTTTGGGTTAAGTCATGATTTTACAACAATACAAAATAGTTTTTGGCGGGACCATGGGAGCAGGCAAGTCTGCTGCGATTAAAACACTTTCAGATGTAGCGGTGATTAGTACAGAAGCTGTGAATACAGATACACAAGCTCATTCTAAACTTTTGACCACAGTTGGAATTGATTATGGTGAGATTAGATTAGATGACGGTACACAAATAGGCTTATATGGGACTCCAGGGCAAGACCGATTTGATTTTATGTGGTCAATTGTCTGTAAAGGAGCGATAGGGATTGTACTGCTGATTGATCATAGCAGTTCCGAACGATTGCTCGATTTAGAATTTTACTTAAAAGCATTTGACAATTATGGTTCCAATATTGTGGTGGGTATCACACATATAGACGTGGAACATGAGTTAAAGTTGAAAATTTACAGAGATTGGATGCACGTCCATCAAAGAAATTATCCTATATTTGCTGTGGATGCGCGTGAAAAAGATGACGTGTTGCTTTTAATTGAGACATTAATTGCAATGCTTGAAAGTCAAAACCTTGTAGCTATTTGAGTAGCAAGTAAAAAGGTCTATTTTAGGTGGAATGCCATAGTCACTTAAGGGTTTTATTCATGCATAACGATATGATTTTATAAATAGTATTACTGGATTAGTAGTGTTAATTATGTTTTGTATGTTAGATGGCTTGGAACAGGTAACAGTATCGAAAAAATATTTTTGAGAATCAAGGTGAAATTGTAGTGGTCAGTCGTTCGATTTTAGCAAAGGTTTCTGCGGTTATTACCGAAAGCCTCTTAAGGTATTGTCAGACTATTGGTTTAGATACAGAAAATGGGAAAGTTTTTTATCAGTGCTGAACCACTTTAACGCTCTAATGGTTTTGATGGTTGTTGTCTATAAAGATATTTTAATTGATGAAAGACGTTATCACTTTCAGAAATTAAATGAACAATAGGTTCAGATTCATCAAAGTTAAGCATGAGTTTATTGTGGGAATCACTGAATAATTGATGGAATTGTCAGTGTAAGGATATGTTTTAAATCTTAAAATTATGGTTAATTTTGAATGAACAGCATTTTAAATATTGCAGTATTTGGGCTAAGTTTAAGCACGTTAGATCATATTAAAACGCAGGTTTTACTTGCGTTGCCATCGTCTACTCAGGTGAAATGGGTAAATTTGGCAGAGAAAAAAATTGATCTGTTGCTTGTCAATGATGTGTTCTTTAATGCACCAGGGATTCAGAAAGTTTTGAGTAATCCTCAAATTACTTATTTACGCTTAGTCAAAAAGGTCGAACATGCTGGGCGTATTATTGGTGATCAGTTGTTTTATCCATTTTCAAATTTAGAGCATTTACATGAATGGCTGTCTGAAAAATTGGTTCTAGTCACGGCTATGCCTTTTTCATTACCCATAAGAGAGATGAAAGCAACCCCAATTTTGCCAACGATTACTCCTCAAGTTGAAATATCAATCGAGCGTGTATTTACCGAAATATTCACTCCCAGAAATGGTTTTATTCAATTATTTGATGCCAGCGGTTTTTTAGCATTGATTGATACACGAACAGAAAGAGTATGGGTGGATGCAGGCAAAACGATTCAACTGAACTCAACCTTGAATCAAACGTATGCAACAGCGCAATTTGTGCAAGAAATAACAAAGCATAAAGAAGTCTATGATTTACGCGTATGGTTGTGGAAAGTGGTAAATGCATCAACAGATTTGAAATTACCTGTAGTTGACCTCAATCAGAATTTCAAACTCGAAATTTGGCCTCAATTTGAACGTGATTTGAAACGAAATGAGTTTTTAAAAATGGCAGCATGTTTCTCACATGGTGCAAAAATAAGCGATGTAAGGCATTTTTTGAATTTAAGTCATGATCAGATATTGAATTTTGTATCTTGTGCTGTTTTACTGCAACAGGGGCGTTTTGTAAATCAAAACGAAGTGAAATTTCAGGAAGATACAAAACAAGTAGAATCTGGCCAAGGACATAAACTCCGTAGTTTTATTGGTAAATTACGTAAAAAACTTGGCTTATAAATAATCTGCACCTAATCATAATTTAAACGGGGTAATTCCCATATCAAGAGGAAAAAAGAAATGGCACGTATTAGTCTAGATGCTTTAACAAGTTTAGATGGTTTTGTAGCAGCAGCACTGGTAGATAGTGACAGTGGTCTTGCTTTAGCGACTCAGGGGAATGGTGTAGATTTAGAACTTGCAGCTGCGGGTAATACTGAAGTGATTCGTTCTAAACGCAAAGTGGCAAAAGCATTGCAACTAAATGATAATATTGAAGATATTCTTATTTCTTTAGGTAAGCAGTATCACTTAATTCGTCCTTTAGATACCAATGAAACATTATTTTTGTACTTGGTACTCGACCGCGCTAAATCAAACTTGGCTATGGCGCGTTACGAATTAAAAGGCTTTGAAAAAGGTCTTGATTTTTCTTAATAAAATTAAAGCGGTTCAAATGCCAATGTAACTCACATTGGCATTTTTTTTGATTTAATTTTAATAATAAATTTGGTGTGCAGTTTTAAAGGTACTTAAATGGAGCTGTACTAATTCAGGCAAAGCTTGATATCCGCCAGCCAAGACAAACATTAATGGAATTTGGTTCTTTTTTGCCAATCGAAAAATTATTTCATCTCGCTTTTCAATCAGTTCAGTACTAAACCAAGAAGATCCACAAGGATCATCCTGATGACAATCCATTCCTGCTTGATAGACAATCAGATCGGCATTCCATTCTATTGCACGTTTAAAAGCATGGTGAATGGCGAGAATATATTGGCTAAAGTTCCCATTATGCTTATGTATGTGACTGGTTTCAGAACGTTCATAGGTTGGACAGCCAAACGCAAGACCATAAATACTATAATTAAATAAATTTTCGTATCGCTTGGTAAATTCAGCAGTACCATTCCCACCGTGTTGATCACAATCGAGTACAAAAATACGCTTATTGGGGAATTTTTTGGCGATGAGTGCTAAACCATTAAACGTACAGAATGAGCTACCAAATTCATAAATTGCATGATGGAATCCTTGGGCAATATTGGCAGAAATTTGATGTTTCCACGCCAATTCAGCCGCAAGAATTTGACCTGCATTAATTTGATATACCGCATCGCGAAGTTGCGTATTCCAAGGTTTAAAACCCTGAAATGTCGCCATTTTCTCAGGCATGCCTGTATGAAAGGCATCAACATATTCGGGTGCATGTAATTGTTTTAAAATATCGATCGCTAGCGGATCAGGTGTATGGAACTTGGTGATCCCTAAGGGTTTTAATGCCTCAGCCACCGCTGTTAATTTCTCCATACTATTGGTATGAGTTTGTGCGAAGTACTGTGGAGAGTAACAAACCTGTAGCATGGGACTAACCTTGAATTTGCATTAAAGCAATATCCTGTAATTGTTGAAGTTGAGTTGTTCCCGGACTAAATAAGCCGTTATCAACTTGTTGTTGATAATGCGTCGTAAATGCTCGTGCACGATTTTCAGGAGAAACGGCTAGGGTGGTGAGGCGTAAAAACCAGAAACCATTGATTGCAGAATAAGGCATAATATAACCCTTAAATTTCTGATTGGGTGCTTTTTCTTGAATGAGTGCGCGGTCATAATTCACAGAAAATAATGATCCTGCGGGTAAGCAAACGCCGTTCATTAAAACAGGTTTCAAGCTAATACAGGAGTGATTATCTCCCATATTTAATTTTTCTAATAAAATCGGTTGCTGTTGTTCATCGACAAAAATATTGATTTCACCTTGTCTGAGCATGCGACCATGCGCGATTTTAAGGAAGAAATTTTCTGCCATTGGGCATGAACCGACTTTAGGTTTTTCCTCTAAAGCTTTTAATTCCACCATACCTGTTTGTGCAGATGTTCTGGGTAAAATAATATCGGCAATTAAACCACAAAGCAGTTTGCTTTCTTCTAATGTTGCCTGTGAAGAAATTTCACGGAGTTTTTGTTGCAGTTTAATTTGCTGCTGTACTTCAAACTTAAGCTGTTCAGGCGTGGAGTCGGGAAGTGTATGTGCGGCATGATTTTGATCTAAATTATGCCAATCCGAAATTGCGAACTGTGATTGTTCAAGCAAAGTTTTGAGTGCCTTGGTTTCAAATTGATTAAAAAGTTTTAAATCAGAAAAATCTTGTGGCAATCGAGAGGTATTGATGTATTCAGCCAATACACGAGTCGCTTGTGTGTAGCCACAACCTCTACGTTCGGTTTGATGTGAAAAATGCTCATTGAGCATTTCGGTAAGTTTAGATGATAGCGGATGAATATGTTGTTTAAACAATTGAATAATTTCGTGATCTGTTTCGTTCATCCTTGCCTCATTTTTATGCATAAAAATCATTTTGAAGTACATTTCTTTTAAATGAAATGTCTGATTTATTCTCAAGTTTTATTAGAGATTTATAAGGTCATACAATAGCAAAAAAATATTTGAATAAAATCACTTATACTATTTTTATTCATTATATTGGATGATTTTTATCCCTTTGTTATAAATGTAATATAAAAAAACCAGCCTCGAAAGACTGGTTATTCTTTAGGGTTCAAATTGAGTTAGTGTTGAAGATTTGGCTCACTTACTGACACTTCTATCGCTTCACTACTTTCTTTAAGTAATTCATCGGTCAATTGCTCAGGTACTTTGGCTTTTTTCTTATTTTTTTTGCCTTTTTTCTTTTTTTTCTTTGGCGCTTCTTCAATTTCTGCACCATCTTCGATTGCTTGCCAATATTCAAGCTGTTCCATGACCGCAGCGTAGATTGAGCCTTTGCTATAGCGACCTTTTTTATCGAGTGTGCCTACAGGTCGCGCCATTAAAATTTCAAGGGCTTGATCAATGGTTTCAATCGCATGAATATGGAATTGACCTTGTTCAACGGCTTCGCGCACATCAAGACGTAACATTAAATGTTGCATGTTTTGACGTGGAATAATAACCCCTTGCTTACCAGTAAGCCCTTGAAGCTTACAGGCATCGAAGAAGCCTTCAATTTTGGCATTAACACCGCCAATAGGTTGTACTTGACCTAATTGGTTCATAGAGCCAGTAATTGCCCATGATTGATCAATCGGTAATTGGCTAATTGCAGAAATGAGAGCTGACAGTTCAGCAACGGTCGCACTATCACCATCGACCTGACCATAGCTTTGTTCAAAGGCGAGAGCAGCAGAGAAATGCAGAATCTGCTCACGCCCAAAATGTGCTTTTAAGAAGCTCGACATTAATAGAACGCCTTTGGCGTGTAATGAGCCACCCAGTTCTACACTACGTTCAATATCCAGAATATCGCCACCCCCTTGATATACAGAGGCCGTTAGGCGAGAAGGTAAGCCGAATTCAACATCTGCATAGTGGATGACGGATAAAGCATTGATTTGTCCTAAGCGATGACCACGTGTCTCGATCAGTTGTGTGCCACGGGAGAGATCTTGCCAATACAGTTCACGTAAATAGCCTAATCGATACTGGCGATGTTGTAAGGCCGTATTAATATGTTTGTCAGCTACAATTTTATCACCTGCTTGTACAGCATGATGATGAGCCTCACGAATTAAGTCACCCAAAGTCAACGCGTGGAGCGAGAGGGAGCTTTGGTCTTCGGCTTGGCGGCTCGAATCTGTGAGCAAAGCAGCCAAGGCTGAGCGATCAAAAGGTAATAATTTATCGGCTTGTACATAATCTGCAATCAACTGCATATAAGCTTGTTCATTGGCATCATTACGTTGCAGCGTGTCAGTAAAATCGGCACGAATTTTAAAAACACTACCCAGTTCAGGTTCGAGTTCCAAAATTTCATAATAGACTTCTGGTTCTGCCAATAATACGACTTTGATATTCAGTGGTATTGCTTCAGGTTCAATAGAAATACTGCCCGTAAGCGTTAACATGTGCTCAAGCGAAGAAAGCTTTAATTTCCCAGATTTGAGTGCACGCTTTAACCCTTGCCATGCATAAGGTTGCTCAAGTAATTGTTCTGCTTCAAGCATTAAGAATCCGCCATTGGCTTTATGCAATGCACCTGGGCGAATTAGGGTGAAATCAGTCGTAATCGTGCCATGTTGAGTCAGTTGTTCAACATGCCCCAATAAATTGTAATGGGTCGGGAAGTCCTCAAAAATTACAGGTGCGCCACTGTTGGGCTTATAGGTGACAATAATATTGGCTTGGTAACGCGCGGGTACTCGGCTAAATAATCCTGGCGTAAAATCGTCTTCTTCTTGCTCAAGCACAATTTCAACATTGTTAATAATGTCTTCGGCATAAAGTTTTAAGTATTCGGCTAAACCTTCAACTTTAGAAAACTTATTGAGTAACAGATCAATGCGAGGTATAACCACTTGATTGGCAATATCACGATTCAGCTCTTGTACTTTGTCACGTGCGTCATCTTCCAGATCACCTAAATGTAATCCTAAACGCTCGAGCTTTTTATCCATATAGCGCATATTTGAGACAATTTCTGCGCGCTGTTTGCTATTTAATGCATCAAGATCCTTTTGCGACATCTCTTGCATTTGATCGTCTTTGAATTGCACAGGAATAAAGCAGTGCTCGTCATGGCGTGTGACCAATTTTAAGCTGAGCTCTTCACCTTCTTTGGTTAATTCAACCAAAGCTTGTTGTTGTTCATCACCTGTTTGTTGGCGAATCAGTTCAATACGATTGTGATAGGTTTCAGTGGTAAAGCGACGTTCAAGTTGCTTTAAAATAGTTTGCCATGTTTGGTGCAGTAAAGCCTGAAATTTGGGTGCTTGTCCCGCAGGAAGTTGAAGCGCGATGGGCTGGCGTGAAGATTTGAAATTATTGACATAAACCCAGTCATTAGGCGTAGGCATGGTTTTGGCATGCTGCTGCAACAGGCGTTTAACCATGGTGCGTTTACCTAAGCCCGCAGTACCTACAGCAAAAATGTTATAGCCAGAATATGGCAAAGCAATACCAGCTTCTACAGACGCACGCGCACGATCTTGTCCAAGAAAATTATTGAGCGGTTTAATACGTTTTGTTGAAGTCGGAATGTTGGTTAAATTCGGAATATGCGTGAGTTGTTCTGATTTTAAACGTGTTTGATTGAACGTGTTTTGAATTCCAGTTTGTTCGAAGGCGGTAATCAGGTGATTTTGCGGATCTCGTGCTTTATTATTTGAAAGGTTAGTGGATAAAGAAGAATTCATCTGTTCAAGTTTTTGGGTCACTGTGAAATCCAAAACAAAATATTGCGGTAGAGGTTTAAGGTATACAGGTTTAGTGGAAAAATTCAAGCAAAGCCGCTGTTTTTCTCATCAAAATACAGCAAACATTTCATAAATACTGTTGAAACCCGAGCACTTAAACGGTTGAATAGCACACATGATTTTTTGTAGAAAATAATAACCTAATGACAACTCAAGCAAATGGATGGAAGGCTGCATTTCAGGCATTTCTAGATCGGCGCGCTGCAATTATGCTGTTCCTCGGTTTTTCAGCAGGTATTCCAATCTTGCTGATCTTCTCTAGTCTGTCTTTATGGCTTGGTGAAGCAGGTATTGAAAAAAGTGCCGTGACTTTTTTTAGTTGGGCAGCTCTGGGTTATTCCTTTAAGTTTGTTTGGGCTCCCTTGATTGATGAACTTCCTGTTCCATTTTTGACCAAACGTTTGGGACGTCGCCGTGCATGGTTGCTAATTGCGCAGTGTCTCATTATTTGTGCCATTTGTATTATGGCATTTTCAGACCCAGCTTTAGGACAAAGCTATTTGTACCAAATGGCAGTTGGCGCGGTATTGTTAGGTTTCTCTGCCGCGACACAAGATATTGTCATTGATGCCTACCGTATCGAGTTGGCAGAAACAGAAATGCAAACAGTTTTGGCATCGACTTATAATGCAGGTTATCGAATCGGGATGATTGTGGCGGGTGCAGGGGCGTTGTTTCTGGCAGCGTCATTAGGTACAGCGAAAGGCAATTATATCTATAGTGCATGGAAAACGACCTATTTAGCCATGGCTGCGGTCATGGTCGTCGGTATTCTGACGACCTTGATTATTCGTGAACCACAGGTCAATCGTATTTATAAAGAATATCAACGATCAGATTATTATCGTTTGGTTATGGTGTTCTTTATTGCTGTGATTAGTTTTGTATTGTCCTATATTTATTCCGGCACTTTAATTGAAGCTTTGGTTGCATCTTTAGCGATCAAAGATTCATTTCTACTGTTTTGTTTTGAGGCATTACGTTTTCTGGCTTCAGGCGCTATAGCACTGGTTATTGGCGCACTGTTGGTCAAAATGGGTGCGGTGAATAAGCAAATGGCATTTGAAACGTGGGTCAATCCGATTGCGGATTTCTTCAAACGTTATGGGGTGAAGCTCGCTTTAGTTCTCTTGTTATTGATCGGTTTTTATCGTATTTCAGACATTATTGCAGGTGTTATTTCCAATGTCTTTTATCAAGATCTGAATTTCACCAAAGAGCAAATTGCTGAAGCGGTAAAAATTTACGGTGTTATTTTTAGCCTTTTAGGCGGTTTCTTAGGCGGTTTATTGGCGCAGCGGATGAACATCATGAAACTGATGTTTGTTGGTGCCATTCTTGCAAGTTCAACTAATCTCATTTTTATTGGCTTGGTCAAATCAGGTCAGCCTTTACAACAGGTTGAAATTTCTATTGGCGCACAGCATTATCAAGTTCAGGCAGATGAAGTGGGTTATTGGAAGCTGAATGTTCCTGTTCAAGTGCTGAATCAGTCCAATCAAATTCATGCTTCAGTTGCATTTACTGAAAAGTCTGATGAAAAATCATCTGTAGAGATGCCTTATTTAATGGGTTCAGCGGCTAAAGCCATTATCTTATTTCCGTTAACTGCGGATAATGCTTTAAGCCCGAAAGAAGTTCAGCAATCCGTTGTGGTGAAAGGTCAAATTCAAGGTGTTGATACTGCTCAACTACAGTCAGAGCAACCCGTCAGCTTATGGTTAGACGGTCAGCAATATCCTGCAAAACTAGATGCACAAGGCATTTTTAGTGGAGCAATTGATGGCAAGTTATTAGAAAATGCCAAAAACAAACAGGTGATCGCTCAATTAAATACGCTGGAAACTTCGTCATCCGTCAAGGTCAGTCATCCTTATCAAGTATCTAGCCAACAATCTGCTTTAGAGTTGACGATAGATCCGATACTCGCTTCAGCAGATTCAAAGCAAGACGTACAAATTACAGGCAAGGTGATTAAATCGTATAGTACTTTATGGCTGTATTTTGCCATTATTGTCGACAATTTAGCTTCTGGATTGGCAGGGGCGGCGTTTATTGCCTTTCTTTCTAGTTTGACCAGCGTTTCTTTTACTGCTGTACAATACGCTATTTTTAGTTCACTGATGACCCTTACGCCTAAAATTTTAGGGGGTTATTCGGGTACTATAGTAACAAACATTGGTTATCCAAGTTTTTTCTTGATGACCACCTTAATTGGAATTCCAATTTTAATTCTGGTGGTTTGGGTCGCGAAGTTACTTCGAGATCATCAAAACAAACAACTTCAACTGAAGGATGAATAATATGCGAATGCTCCATACCATGCTACGTGTAGGCAATTTAGAACAGTCATTAAAGTTCTATACCGAAGTGCTGGGTATGACTTTGCTTCGTAAACGTGATTATGAAGAAGGTCGTTTCACATTGGCTTTTGTCGGCTATGGTGATGAAGCCAATACCACAGTGCTTGAATTGACGCATAACTGGGATACGAATCAGTACGATTTAGGGAATGCTTATGGTCACATAGCAATTGGTGTTGACGATGCCTATAAAGCATGTGAAGAGATTAAAGCACGTGGCGGTAAAGTGGTACGTGAAGCAGGCCCAATGAAAGGCGGCGTAACCGTGATCGCTTTTGTTGAAGATCCAGATGGTTATAAAATTGAGTTGATTCAGCAAGATTCAAATGCACGTAATAACTAAGCATCGTGTTATTGATTAACTAAATATCGAATATAGCACTTGAAACGCTAGCAATATTTGAACAGCCCAGTAAGATGAAGTTGACCTACAGGTAAAATTCGTCTACTGGGTTTTATTTCATCTTTACTTTTTAAAATATATATAACAGGACGTTAAGCAATGAACATGCTCAAGCTTCTTGCCTTGGATCGATTCACTTTACTCTTGGTTGCCATGGTTGTACTGGCATCGTTTCTTCCTGTTTCTGGTTCAGCCGCCCATTTCTTTAGTGTTATTACTACGATTGCAATTGCAATTTTATTCTTCTTACACGGTGCAAAACTTTCCCGTGAAGCAATTGTCCAAGGGATTATGCACTGGAAATTTCATGTATTGGTGTTTGCTTTCACCTTTGCGGTATTTCCAATTTTAGGCTTACTTGCAAAACCTGTACTGTTGCCAATGCTGGGGCAAGAACTGTATTGGGGTTTCTTGTTCATGTGTTTTCTACCTTCGACGGTACAATCTTCAATTGCATTTACTTCAGTTGCTAAAGGTAACGTCGCCAGTGCAGTGTGTAGTGCTTCATTTTCTAATATCATTGGAATGTTTATTACACCCGTATTGGTGAGTGTATTTATTCTGGGCAAATCAGAACATGGATTTGATCCAACATCATCCATTATTCAAATTACCTTATTGTTGTTGCTGCCGTTTGTATTGGGACAACTGTTTCGTCCACTCGTTTACCCACATATGATGAAAGTACCGCGCTTAGTTAAAAGTTTTGATCAAGGTTCTATTCTGATGGTGGTTTATGGTGCTTTTAGTAGCGCAGTTGTTGCAGGGCTGTGGAACGAAGTCAGTTGGAAAACCATGTTGATTTTAGTCTTGGCATGTTCGGTATTTTTAACTGTAATTATGTTGTTGGCGTATTATCTGCCGAAGTTATTCGGTTTTAACCGTAAAGACCAAATCGCGATTTTCTTCTGTAGTTCAAAAAAGACTTTAGCGAGCGGTGTACCAATGGCTCAAATTCTGTTTATTGGGCAACCACTCGGAATGATTGTTTTGCCCATTATGATCTTTCACCAAATACAGTTGATGGTCTGCGGTATTATTGCAAATCGTTGGTCTAAACAAAATCCTGATGAAAGCGGAGAATAGTTCGCTATCTAGATTTATTTGGCGTATAATGCTGTCCACTTGTTGTGCTTAGCTCTGACGGTATCCGTCTCGGTGGGCCAAGAGAATGGTCTGTTGTGGTATTGACCTGCTTTAATTTAAAGCTTTCCTTGCAATATGCAAGAGCGGTCAATTGCGATGACAGCATAAGCCTTTCTTACACTTAGGAGTAATCGACCATGCGCGCCGATATTCACCCAAAATATGAAAAATTAGTAGCTACTTGTTCTTGCGGTAACGTAATTGAAACTCGTTCGGCTGTTGGTAAAGAAGCTCTTTACCTAGACGTATGTTCTGCATGCCACCCATTCTACACTGGTAAGCAAAAGAACGTTGACACTGGTGGTCGTATCGACAAATTCAAGCAACGTTTTTCTGGTATGTCTCGTTCTATCAAACGCGACTAATATCCCAGTTGAAAAAAACGAGCCATTGGCTCGTTTTTTTATGTCTGTAGAAATAAGATTCTACAAAAGTACAAGACCTATTGGTCTTGTACATCAATTAAATGATCCAGTTTTTTCTGGAAATAGTCACCTTGCAGATAGCGTGCTTCAACGTTCCATGCATTGGCAAACATTGTCATATTATTCAGTTCACGTAATAACATTTGTGTTGCTTTAATTTCATGGAAGTGATTAATACGCTCTTGTAATTCTTCAGTAGATTTGTCTGAATCGAGCATCTTCGTTAACTGAGGATGTAAGGTAACATGATTAATACTCATCTGATTTAAAATAGATTCGCTATAAATCGAGTTGCCAAATTCACGTAATGATATTTCTGCACCACTCTGAATTAATTGAGCTGTATATTTCTGCGCATCATTTAAATTCTTGGCAATATCTTCTTCAGAGAATTGTAAAATGAGCGGGTGGCTTTGTTTGCTGCCCACAATCGTAATTAATTTGGCAATAAACGCAGGGAATGTACGGTCAGAGAAGAGGACTTCTTTGTTTAAATTGATAATAATTTTCGCATCAGGATATTGGGTAATAAAGTTATGTAGCTGTTTACACGCTTCAACTAAAATCCAACGATCCAGTTTAATCGAGAACTCAGGGTCATCTGCAAGTTCACGAATTGATGTAATATCTTGCCAAGCATTATTGTAAATGAAGCCGCTGGTAACTTCGTAGGTGTATAGGTTGCTGTCTTGTTTATCATACAATTGTTGATATTTAAGATGAATTTCCCCACGCTCTAAACTCTTTTGCAGTGCTTTTAATAAGCTAGAGTGTTCTTGTGGATTCAGATGAGAATCCATTAATTCAATATGAGGATGGGCTATTGGGTTAAGTTCAATATTATTTTGTTCTTGCCCAGATGGCAGAGCTGTGTTGTACGCTTGTTCTATTAGTTGTTGGAACTGTTGCTCATCCTTTATATTGTGTTGAATCAACGTGTAACCCATTCTTAAATTTAATGGAAAGGTTTGTTGATTTACACCTAATAATTGTGGTTTAGATAAAGCACTTAATCCAATCAGTTTAGATTCCAACACACTTTCACTAGAGCCTTGGAATAGGCCTGCATATAAGGCATGGTTGACCTTAAACAATGGAACATTGGTTTGTTCTTTTAAGAAGCTATGAATATTCGAAAAATAGGTATTTGAGGTTGCCCAGTCTTGTTGGAATATAGATTCAGGACAAGATGCAAGTGAGAAAAGTACAAGCGCATTGAAATCAGCAGGTTGCTTGGCAATGGTTCTGTTAATCAGTTGATAAGTATTGGGTTGTGCGGCAGGGGCTTCAACTTGGGCTACCGTGGGCTGAGCTGACGCAGTGTTTTCACTTTGATTTAACTCAATCGTGATTTGTAGGGCATCATCTTCAATGGCTGCTAAAAACTCAATTTTTAAAGGATTTGTTTGGACATGACTATTGAGCGTCGTCAGCTCGAAACGACCTTGATCTAATTGCCCTTGCGAGATTTTTTTAAAGCGCAGTTTAAAATCATTCAGATCTTGGGGTTGCAATACATCCAGTAAAGGCAAGCCAATAATTTCATCTTCGCTTTTTAAACCAAAGAGATGAAGGTATTCCTCATTGGCTTCGATATGAATCCCTTCTTGAATAATGGCAACAGCTTTATTGCTTTCACTCACCCATGCTTGTGCTTGGGTCTGCACATTTTCAAGCTCTTGCATGAGATGTTGTTGCCCTTGATTCAGGCGACTAAAAGAGAGTGCGCGCAATAAAGACAAGTAGAATCGATCTGGAAAATCTAAATTGGCGACCTCATAGACACCTTTTCGGATATAGGATACGTATTGGTTCGGCTCATAATTATCTGGTTTGAGTAAAATAAGTGGTAATTCAGGTTGCTTAGACAGGCGAATGAGACTTAAGGCCTGTTCATATTTTAAATCGTAGGCACGACCGAAAATAACAATATCCCAATTTAACTGGAGTTGTTTTTCAAAAGTTTGTAAGTCATCCAATAAAAAAGCATGTAGCTGATGTTCACTTGTCGTTAATAAATCACAAATTTTATTAAAACGAATTTGGTTGTCATCAATTATGAGTAAACGAGTTTCCGTACGTTTTAATTTTTTGGACAATAGTGGATTTCTCACTTCAATGCTTCCCATAAATCATGATTCTTAATTTCATTGGTTTGTTTTTGAATAAAATTCTTGATCAAATATTCTTGCTGATCATTCAGTAATTCAAAATCGAACCGCATAAAACTTTGCGTAATTAAGTGTGCTTTTAGCAAATAGACTTTCAGTTCATCTTGTTCTAAGCGTAAATGAATCGTTTGTTTTTCTCTGAATAAGTGTGAACCAGGCAAAATTAGGGTGGTCGATACTTCATTCAATTCGGCGGTTTGAACCAATAAGGCAGGATAGTAGTTGCCCGTATTACGATCACTCTTCACATAGACAGCACAAGGGAAAATATCTTGCGCTAGCATTTCGAGTCCGAGTTCAAGACTTTTCTCGGTAGACTGTTTAATCCAGCGGACAACACCACCACGCCATTCACTTTGTGCATTTTCCTGCACAAGAATAAATTCACCTGTTTTTAAATTTTTCGGGGTATTTCCAGACCATTTAATACGGTATCCATTGACACTAATATCAAGGACTTCAGCTGGGTAAATTTGTTTTGCTTCGCGATCTAAAGTTTTAATATTGCTCGTACTTAACAGATTATTGTCATTCATGGAGCTAAAAATATTACTTTCAGATTGCAAACCGTAATGTGCATCTAGGTTCAGTGTCTCATTAAAGTTTTTGCCTTTCGACAAATAGAAATGAGCGACATTTAAACCGAAGCAGATATGTAACTGGGCAGAATATTCATAACGTTCATGGCGGCGTTCAGCAGTACTGGTAAGTAAACTATGAATATGGAAATGTAAAGCAGGGGTGAGGAAGATTTTCTCATTCCGAGAAAGATATTCACCGTGCTTACCTTGAGCTTCTGTTAGATGGTCTAATAAATTTTGAGTAGAGATATAAATTGTCGGATTAAAACTACTATTTTGATGCGCATTAAATACAGGCGGATGATCTAATGAAGTATCCACAATATAGCGTGATAAGGTCGTTTCTTTAGGTAAAACCTGAATTAACTTTGCCCAATCATAACTGCATAAGAATAGCCCTTGAATTTCTGATGGTCTAATCTGATGCGGGTTTAAAATATCTAAAAGAATAATTTGTGCATAGATTTGACTAATCGTTTGTAGTTGGTGCTGTGTACCTTGCAATTGATTGATATTGGTTTGACTAAAATTATGTTGAATTGCACTTTCCATTAACTGGTGGGTGACTAACCATTGACCAGATAGTGGATTGGTATAAAGAATTTGCTGTTGATATAGGAGTTGAGCAAGCTGCTGCAAACCATAATAGCTGGAGAGAATACGTGCAGTTTGTAAATTTTTCTTTTGACTAAAAGCAAAAAGGGAGAACTTTTGTTGATTTAGTTGTTGGTCACAGCGTTTCGCAATATCAATATATGTTTTTGCAAAACAACTGCGCAATAACATGGCCAATTCAATAATATGGTCATTCCGATCTGTTGTTATTAAACCTTGATTAAAAAAGTGTTTTTCTAAACTGGTTAATACATTTTCAATGGTTGGATGAATAGCATGAATTAAATCAAAGCGGAGAGTTTCACTACATTGAAGTTCAGAAATTTCAAGTAGGGCATTAAATAGTGCACGAGAGGAATCACCTAATTGTAAAATAGATAAATTGGACACCCAATCCTGAATGTCCGTCACCGTGCTTTGGCAAAAACTCAATTCATCCAACTTTAATTCAGTCGGTGTTTGAAACATTTCTGCGGTGCTCATATTCATAATTGTTATTTAACTCAGAAAGTTGAAACTCCAAAAAGCGGTGTTTTGTTTTTTTCGCCCGCAATTTCCCTGACAAGTTTAGGTACCAAATATCCTGGTAAGCTTGCTAAAACCTCTTTGTAAATTTCATCAATTTCATTTGAAGCCAAATCAAAGTGCTGTGCACCTTTTACCTTATCGAGAACATGCAGATAGTAAGGCATCACGCTAGCTTCAAATAGTCGATAACTTAAATCGACCAAAACTTGTGCAGAATTATTAACCCCATTTAATAACACTGACTGATTTAAAACGGTGATTTGATTCTGAACCAATGTTGCAAGTTTGGCGCAGGTAAAATCATCTAATTCTGCTGCATGGTTTGAGTGTACCACCAGAATTATGCGTAGCCTACTGTTTTTTAATAAAGAAACAAGCTCTTCATCGACACGGTTGGGGATTACAATAGGAACCCGTGAATGAATTCTCAAAAATTTAATTTGCGGAACAGATTCTAATCGTTCCAACCAGAGTTTTAATTTGCGATTTGATAAAGTAAGCGGGTCACCACCACTTAAAATGACTTCATTCACCTCAGGTTGGCTTTCAATATAATTACGAATATTGATCCAATCTTCATTCTTCGGTAAATTTTCCTGATAAGGAAAATGACGTCGAAAACAATAGCGGCAATGAACAGCACATGCGCCTGTTAACGTGAGCAAAAAACGCGATTTATATTTATGTAATACGCCTGGTTGTTGATTGGCTTGTTCTTCACCCAATGGATCGGTAATAAATTCAGGATGATCATTTAATTCTAAATGATGAGGGAGTACTTGCAGTAAAAGCGGGTCTAGAGCATCACCAATGATCATTTTTTCGACGAACGCACGTGGAACACGCAATTTGAACTGTTCAGAAGCCAAGATTGCCCCTGATAATAATTGGTCTGGTGATAACTGGAGCGTTTCAAGCAACTCTAAAGGGTCTGTTATTAAGTCACTCAGTTGAGATTGCCAGTTTTGCTCTTGATACAAATAGTTTATCATGCCACGTGTTAAAAATAGTGCTAGTCTAGCATTAATAGACTATTCTAGCATTAATAGATTTTAAGTTAGCAAGTTTGGAGTGTGCCAGTCATGGCCAATTATTCTACAAATGATTTCAAGCAAGGCCTTAAGGTTATGCTTGACGGTAACCCATGTTCAATCATGGAAAACGAATACGTAAAACCTGGTAAGGGTCAAGCATTTAACCGTGTTAAATTACGTAACCTTAAAACAGGTAAAGTATTAGAAAAAACATTCAAGTCTGGCGACTCGCTTGAAGGTGCGGACATTGTAGAAGTAGAAATGAACTACTTGTATAACGATGGTGAATTGTGGAACTTTATGGATCCTGTAACTTTTGAGCAAATCGCGGCTGATAAAACAGCAATGGGCGATGCTGCAAAATGGTTAAAAGATGATTCTAACGAACTTTGCACAATCATGTTGTTCAATGGCGTACCGTTAAATGTAAATGCACCAAACTTTGTTGTATTAAAAATCGTTGAAACGGATCCAGGCGTTCGTGGCGATACTTCAGGCGGTGGTGGTAAACCAGCGAAATTGGAAACAGGTGCTGTAGTACGTGTTCCATTATTCGTACAGCAAGAAGAAAGTGTTCGTGTAGATACTCGTACGGGTGATTATTTAGAACGTGCATAATGGTTTAAAAATAGACTATTATCGAAGGGATGATGAAAATCATCCCTTTTTTTATGCCAAAGTCGTAGTGGCAGACTAAAGTATAGGGAGTAAAGTCGACAAGGAATTCGGCAGAGATAACGCGAACAAGAAAACTAAACTGCTTAATAAATCTTTAATGAGGTCATGAATGGATACGATTCAACGAAAATCTACGCTCCCCTCCAAACTTATCTGGGGTTTAGTCGCGATTATAGGCGCGGTATCTTTTGGAATATTGGCGGTTAGTCGCGGCGAGCATGTTAACGCAGTTTGGCTGGTTTTAGCTGCCATCTGTGTATACAGCATTGCTTATCGTTTTTATAGTTTATTTATTGCAACCAAAGTTTTTGAACTTAATCCAAGACGGTTAACTCCAGCACATCGTTTAAATGATGGTTTGGACTATGTACCGACCAATAAATATGTTCTTTTCGGCCACCATTTCGCGGCAATTGCGGGTGCAGGCCCGTTAGTTGGACCTATTTTGGCTGCTCAAATGGGATACTTGCCTGGTACTATTTGGTTGTTGGTGGGTGTTGTTCTTGCAGGAGCTGTTCAAGACTTCTTGGTCTTGTTTATTTCAACCCGTCGTGATGGACGATCACTGGGTGAAATGGCAAAGCAGGAGTTGGGCTCATTTGCTGGTATTGTGGTCATGCTTGGTGCGCTTGGCGTAATGATCATTATTTTGGCTGTATTAGCTTTGGTGGTGGTCAAAGCACTTGCACATAGTCCTTGGGGTGTGTTCACTATTGCTGCAACAATACCGATTGCGTTGTTCATGGGTATTTATATGCGTTACTTGCGCCCAGGCAAGATCGCAGAGGTTTCCATCATTGGTTTTGTCTTGATGATGGCGGCAATTGTCTATGGTGGTAATGTTGCTGCAGATCCATACTGGGGACCATTTTTTACTTTAACTGGCGTACAGTTAACGTGGTGTTTGATTATTTACGGTTTTGTCGCTTCTGTTTTACCTGTGTGGTTATTGTTAGCGCCGCGTGATTATTTATCTACCTTCTTAAAAATCGGGGTCATTGCAGGACTTGCAGTCGGGATCATGGTTGCAATGCCGATGTTGAAAATGCCTTCTGTAACGCATTTTGTCGATGGAACTGGTCCTGTATTTGCGGGTTCAATGTTTCCATTCCTCTTCATTACCATTGCTTGTGGTGCAATTTCAGGTTTCCATGCTTTAGTATCTTCAGGAACCACGCCTAAATTGATCGATAACGAAGTAAATATTCGTGTGATTGGTTATGGTGGCATGTTAATGGAATCATTTGTTGCCATTATGGCCATGATTTGTGCGACTGTGCTAGAACCTGGGGTGTATTTTGCAATTAATGCACCTGCTGCTGTGCTTGGGACGACTGTAGAATCCGCGGCAGAGGCAGTACGAAATTTAGGCTTTGTGGTAACACCTGAAACCTTAAGTTTGCTTGCAAAAGAAGTGGGCGAAACGACGATTCTTTCGCGTACGGGCGGTGCACCGACTTTTGCAATTGGTATGGCACACATCATTACGGAAATTTTTAATAACCGTTCGATGATGGCATTCTGGTATCACTTTGCGATTCTATTTGAAGCATTGTTCATCTTAACTGCGGTTGATGCGGGTACACGTGCATGTCGTTTCATGGTGCAAGATACTGTAGGTATTGTGGTTCCTTCACTTAAAAACACACACAATTTTTTTGGAAACATGGTCGGTACAGCAGTTGCTGTTGCAGGATGGGGTTTCTTCGTTTATCAAGGCGTTGTTGATCCGCTCGGTGGTATTAATAGTTTATGGCCACTCTTCGGTATTGGTAACCAAATGCTCGCTGCTATGGCGTTGATATTGGGTACTGTCATTCTGTTTAAAATGAAGAAAGAGAAATATGTTTGGGTCACCATCATCCCGACGGTTTTCTTAATCATTACCTGTATGACAGCAGGTTGGCAAAAAATCTTCCATGAAAATCCAAAAATTGGTTTCTTGGCGCAAGCAGATAGATTCTCGGCTGCTATTGCGAAGGGTGAGATTTTAAAACCAGCGAAAACATTTGAAGAAATGCAAACGATTGTATTGTCGAATCAAATCAATGCTGCGCTTTGTGCATTCTTTATGATTGTGGCAGTGGTAATGATCTTTGCTGCGATTGGTGTAATTCGTCGTGCCTTGGCAAGCCCAGTGCCAACAGTCAATGAAGCACCAGCTGTGTATGCAGATCCTGAAGAAGTGACGATTTCTAAGTCACATTAATGTTTTGCGATATGACTTTGCAAGTAAATAAGGTGGGGTGAGTAAGATGAATCTTAGATTTGCCAAAGGCGGTAAAACGGTGATTTATAAAATCATCAAGATGACCATCATGTCGCAAAAAGGCTTAATTTTTTCGCCAAAAAATTGGTCAAGAATTGCAACATTGTGGCAGGGTTTACAGCAAAGCTTTCGGTTGATGGTTGGTGTTCCAGATTATGAAAATTATGTTGAGCATATGAAAAAGCACCATCCTGATTTAACTCCAATGGATGCGAAAACCTTTTATCGTCATTGTATAGATTCACGTTATCCAACGGCTGGTGGCAATTTAAAGAAATGTCCGTGTTGATGGGTATATAGAAAGTCACTGATTCCTTTGGAAAAAGTTAAAAACGGTGTATGTTAATCATGCACCGTTTTTATTGGGGAACATTTGTGATTTGGGCAAAACAGAAAGAAGAGCAACACTTAGCAGAAGACACACGAAAAATAGATGCCAAAATTCAAGCCTATGCCAGTAAAGTTCAGACTTTTTTGACTCAAATTAACCAGATTATTCTAGATAAAGAACAACAAACCAAGTTGGCGTTGAGCTGCTTGTTGGCAGGCGGACATGTACTTTTTGAAGATTTACCTGGTTTAGGAAAAACCACGCTTTCAAGTGCTTTGGCACATATTGCAGGTCTGCAATTTCAACGTATTCAGTTTACCAATGATATGTTGGCGAGTGACGTGATTGGCGTCAATATGTTTAACCAAAAAGAGCATATGTTTGAGTTTAAACAAGGTCCAATTTTTACTCAAATTCTTTTGGCTGATGAAATCAATCGTTGTAGCCCAAAAACGCAAAGTGCTTTACTGGAGGCGATGGAAGAGGGTGCGGTTACTGTCGATGGGATTCGTTATACTTTACCGCAACCATTCTGGGTGATTGCGACACAAAACCCGCTATTCCAGAGTGGAACATATGCCTTACCTGAATCTCAGCTAGATCGCTTCTTAATGCGGCTGTCTCTGGGTTATCCTTCACGCTCAGCAGAAAAATTATTATTACAGCAAGATTCAAGACAAGTTTTAATTTCAACTTTGGCACAAGTCTTTCAGCAAGATGAAATATTGCAATTACAACATTTGGTGCAGCAGGTTTATGTGGGTGATGTTGTCATGGATTATCTTCTAGATTTGGCACAAGAAAGCCGTAAAGGGCGCCACGGTTTATCAACACGCGGGCTATTAGCATTAAAAAAAGCAGCACAAGCACATGCTTTAATTGAACAGCGTAGTTTCGTTACTGCGGATGATGTTCAAGCCATTTTTGTTGCGGTTACGGCACATCGAATAGGTCTCAGTGAAATTGAAACTGCACAGCTTATGCGACAGATTCCGATCAGTTAATGGCAAGGAAATTTAAGTTGATTCAGTCATTGTGGTCGAAATGGACAAAAAAAAGATTTAGTTTTGAGCAACAGAAAACATTGACGCAAAAAGATGTGTTGGTTTTTATGTATCAGCAGGGTTACTTATATCTGGTGTTGATTTTAATTACCTTTATTGCGGGGGTGAATTATGCCAACAACTTAATTCTTGGTTTTTGTTTTCTGATTAGTGCCATTTTATGTATTAGTTTTTACCTGACCTTTAAGCAGTTGCATGGTTTACAGATTGAAGTTTCCTACACGGAACTGGGGCAAGTGGGGCAGCCTTTAAGCTTAGAGCTCTACTTTAAACAGTCTCAACGTCAAGCACGTTATTTATGGATGAGTGTCGATACGCAGATACATCGGATCATGTTTACAGATCTTCGATATCGCTATGTAGTTGAACTCAAACCAAATAAACGTGGAGCATTTGAATATCCTACAATCAAGCTTTTTTCAGTCTATCCTTTCGGACTTGTTCGGGCATGGACTTATATGTATTTAAAAGGGCAATCTTGGATTGCACCACATGCTCAATATTCAGTAACGCAACAGCAGTATTCGCGACAAGCACAGGAATTAGATTTGGACGAATTTCGAGAGTTACGTGATTTTCGACAAGGTGATTCTATCCAAGCTGTTTCTTGGAAGCAGGTGGCACGGGGACAAGGGCTTTATGTGAAAGTTTTTGAGCAACATGATGATTTACATAGCATAGATATTGATTATCTACATATGCCGAGTACAGATCATGAAGAAAAGTTGAGTTTGATGATGGGCTTAGTTGAGCAATATGAGCAGCAGCAATACGCTTATCGTTTGCTTTTACCACATGCTGAACTGGTCAAAGGGCTTGGGGAGCAACAAATGCTACAAGCGAAACGGCTGCTGGCACAGGCTTAAATAATGAAAAAGACACTCAACTCTTCTGTCAAATTAACCATTTTATTAAGCTTAAGTTTAATTTTGATAGCGCAAGCTGCATATTTGCCAATGATGCTTTCGGTACTTCTACTAACGGCGATTGCAACGCTATATATTCATTTTAGGCAAACCGAATTACACGCTTTTTCAAAACTGTGGACAGCTTTTGGGGTGCTCGCAGCACTTGCGAGTATTTATTTTAGCTATGGCACCTTTATTGGCGTTGAGGCTGGAGTTGCTATATTAACCACGTTTCTTTTTGCAAAAGCCTTAGAAATTAAAAATACGCGTGATGTCATTATTATTTTTAATTTTGCTTTATTCGTGGCTGCGAGTTCATTTTTATTTAGCCAGTCCATCTGGATGGCAAGTATTGTACTTGCCTGTTTAGTTAGTTGTTTTATGGGATTATATCGGCTTCAAACCGCAGGTTTTCAGCATCAAGATAGGATAACAGGTGGGTTTAAGCAGGATTTAAAACATGTTGCAAAATTCATAGGGCTCGCGCTACCTTTTTTTGTGTTGTTGTTCTTATTTTTTCCACGCTTACCGCCGTTATGGCATATCCCAATTCCTGAAAATAAAGCCGTTACAGGCATGAGTGATCGCATGTCACCAGGAGATATTGCAGAATTATCTCAATCCAGTGCTTTAGCGTTCCGTATTTTGGGTGATATGTCGAAGCTACCTCCACGTTCAGAACTGTATTGGCGAGCGATGGTGCTCGATCACTATGATGGTCAAACGTGGACCAGTAGCCCATTTAATCAGCAAAATTATAACTCTGGAAATCAGACACGACTGGTTCAGCACGCGAAGTTTACATATCGATATTTAGCAGCGGATCCGCAGAGCAGTTGGGTAATGGGGCTGGATCAATCGATCCCGAATAATCCTCAATATTTCTTAAAAAATGATGGCAGTATCGTGCCAAATCGCGCTGTACAGTTGAATGAACCTATAGATTTACAGTGGTTGGGAAAAAGTGCTCTTGCTGATTTTGTTCAAGAGGATCCAACCTTTAGAAAAAGTACCACTAAATACCCGGCAGATTTGGATCTTCGCGCACAAAAATTAGCACAGCAATTATTTGAACAAGCAGGCCGTGATCCAGAACGATATATCCATCATGTTATTGACTGGTATAAGCACCAACATTTTGCATACACCTTACAGCCAGGATTACTGGGACAGAACCGTATTGATGATTTTTTATTTCAATCGAAGCAAGGTTTCTGTGAACATTATGCATCGAGTTTTGCTTTATTGATGCGATATGTGGGGCTACCAGCACGTATTGTTGTGGGTTACCAAGGGGGAGAATTAGCACCCGATGGCAAAAGCTGGGAGTTAAGGCAGCTCGATGCTCATGCGTGGACAGAGGTGAAGTTGCATGGTAAATGGATGAGGATTGATCCGACCGCGATTATTGCACCACAGCGCATAGATACGGGGATGCAAAACTATATGGACACTGAACAAAATGTTTGGGGAGCAGAAAGATCTAATGTAAGTTATCAGCAGTATGCTTTACTTAAAAAAATGCGCATTTGGAGTGATTATGCAAGCTATCAATGGCAAAGTAAGGTAGTTGGCTATAATGCTGAATCACAACAAAGCTGGTTAACTCGGTTAGGTATTCGTTCAACCTATGCAATGGTTATGGTATTGATCTTAAGTGTTTTATCTCTTTTAGCGGGGTATTTTCTTTTTATCTTTTATCTAAAATGGAAAAATACCTCTGAAATTGAGCGTTTACTTTGGCGGTTTTCTAAAAAATTACAGCATGATTTACGTAAGCAAGAGTCTGAAACAATTACTGTTTGGATGCAACGTCTTAGTGATGAGATAGAAATGGATGATATCCAGATCTTTGAAAATATCGCGCATTTACACCGAAAGATTATGTATGCACCGAAGCATAGTGAGCAAGAGATGGAACAATTTGCTGAAATGCTTAAAACTTGCACGTTTGTGTTGAAAAATAAAAGAAAGATCTTGTCTAAGTGAAAAAAACTGAATATTATGCGTGACATATAGGCGTATAGCTCAGTTGGTTAGAGCGCTACGTTGACATCGTAGAGGTCTCCAGTTCGAGTCTGGATATGCCTACCAAATATAGCTGTTAATTCAGCAACTTAAAGCCCACTTCAATCTTTTATCCAAGTGGTGACTTTAGTCAAGATTTACCCAAAATATTAGCCTGTTATGCAGGACAATTCTCTGCGAAAAATCCTGAATTGTTAGCAAAAC